>NZ_JBHYJA010000059.1:0-6687 GCF_042740355.1 Streptomyces sp. NPDC059010 | reverse complement strand
TGGGGGCTCGGTTTGTTTTTGGGTGTGTGGGTGTGTGCCGGGGGGTGGGGGGGGGCGGTCTGCGGCGGGCCGGCCCCCCCCCCCGCGCCCCCCGCCCCCCCCGGGGGCCCTCTCCACAACCACGGCACATCCGCCCGCCCCCTCACCGGCCGCTCGCATGCGATCACGGCCCAGAGCCCTCAGGTCATATGCCTTCGCGACAGCCTTGCACGCGAAATGTCCCGGCGCTGCGATTTGGCGCACTGAATCTTGGAATCGACGCGTTCGGCAGAACGCCACAACTCCCGCTCCCGTACCGGGAATTACGCGGAACGGAACCCGAGATGGACAGCTACCGGTGCGTCAGCGCTTCGCGACGAACACATGCGAGGCGACGTCCGCCTCCAGCTCCGCGGCCTCACCACCGCTACCGACCAGCACGCCACCCGCGGACTCGGTCACACTCACCACCGAGCCGGGCTGCACCCCCGCCCGGCGCAGCGTGTACATCAGCTGCGCGTCGGTCTGGATCGGCTCCCCGATACGCCGCACCACGACCGTCTTGCCCTCGACACCCGGGTCCAGATCGGCCAGCGAGACCATGCCCTCGTCCAGGAACGGATCGGCGCCGTCCTTCTCGCCGAGCTCCTCCAGCCCCGGGATGGGGTTGCCGTACGGCGACTCGGTCGGGTGCCGCAGCAGCTCCAGCACGCGCCGCTCCACGGCCTCGCTCATCACGTGCTCCCAGCGACACGCCTCGGCGTGCACCTGCTCCCACTCCAGCCCGATCACGTCGACGAGCAGACACTCCGCGAGTCGGTGCTTGCGCATGACACGGGTGGCCAGCCGCCGCCCCTCGTCCGTGAACTCCAGATGCCGGTCGGTCGCCACGGACACCAGTCCGTCACGCTCCATCCGGGCCACCGTCTGACTGACGGTGGGGCCGCTCTGGTCCAGCCGCTCGGCGATCCGGGCGCGCATGGGGACCACACCTTCCTCCTCCAACTCAAGGATGGTGCGGAGGTACATCTCCGTGGTGTCGATCAGTCCGGACATACGTGCCCCTCGATTAGCTCTGCGATTAGCTCAGCCGGAAGCGAGACAGCTCCACGGCGCGTGCGCTGGCCCTGCCCTCAATTCTGCCGGATACCACTGACAACCGTGTCGCGCAGTTGAAACCAACGGGTTGCACGCCGGTACGGCGGCCATTTGACCGCACACCCCCACGGACCGCCACCCGCGTACGGCGGGAAGGGGCCGCCGCAGGCATCCGGCCGTATTGACAGCGCAATGGTCCAGACCGCACGGTGATCCGCAACACACACGCATCCACACCACCCGAGCCACCCCGGAGGGGCCCCGCATGAGCGACAGCAGCCCGGCCGACCAGTTCTTCGACGCCGCGATCGGCCTGCTCCACCGGGTCCGTGCCGAGGAAGCCGAGAACATCCAGGCAGCCGGCACCCTGCTCGCCGACACCGTGGCCACCGGCGGCCGCCTCTTCGCCTTCGGCGCCGGCCACTCCTCCCTCGCCGCCCAGGACATCGTCTACCGCGCAGGCGGCCTCGCCCTGATGAACCTGCTCGCCGTGCCCGGCGTCGTAGGCGTCGACGTCATGCCCGCCACCCTCGGCTCCGCCCTCGAACGCGTGGACGGCCTGGCGAGCGCCGTCCTGGACAGCTCCCCCCTCCGCGCGGGCGACGCCCTGATCATCATCTCCCTCTCCGGCCGCAACGCCCTCCCCGTGGAGATGGCCGTCCACGCCCGCGCCCTCGGCGTCAAGGTCATCGGCGTGACCTCGGTGGCGTACGCCTCGGAGACGAAGTCCCGCCATGTCTCCGGGACCTATCTCAAGGACCACTGCGACATCGTCCTCGACTCGAAGATCGCGATCGGCGACGCGGAACTCACCCTCGACACCATCCCGGCCCCCTTCGCCCCGGCGTCCACGGTCGTCACCACGGCACTCCTCCAGGCGGTCATGGCCACGGCGGCCGACTCCCTGGCCACCCGGGGCATCGAGCCCCCGCTCCTGCGCTCCGGCAACGTGGACGGCGGCCTCGACTGGAACAGCCGGGTGTTCGAGAAGTACGGCGACCGGATCTTCTACAAGCAGTGAACGCCCTGGCGGGGCGGCTCCGGCACCCCCGCTACTCCGCCTCCAGGACCCCCGCCAGATCCAACGCGGAAGCGATCCGCACCGCCACATCCTCCGCGTACACCGCGTCACTCCGCTCGAACGCACTGCGCCCCGAGCCCCGCAGAAACGTGACGACCCCGAGCGTCCGCCCCCGGCTCCGCAACACGGCACACAGCGCGTGCACGGCGTCCGCCGGCCACTGCCGCCCCACCGCCCACTCGCGCGCCCGCTCCGCCGGCATGTTCCCCGCATCGGCCCGCACCGACCCGGCCCGCGCCACGCACTGCAACGCCGGATGCCCCTCGGCGTACCGCACCGGCAGCCCGGCCTCCCCGCCGAGCAGACTCGGCCCCGGCGCCCCGGACGGCGTCACGGCGACCCGGACGAGCCGTACCGGCTCCGCCGTATCCGAATCCGCGTCGGCGACGGCAATACCGGCCCCACCGCCCCCACCCGCGACCCGGTCGATCAGCGCATGGTCGGCGAACCCGGCCAGCGCGAAGTCCAGATGCACGGTCGCCGCCTCGACAGGCTCCTCGCACTCCGCGGCGGCACGCGCGGCCCGATGCAGCTGATTCGTCCGGAACCGCAGCAGCGCCGCCTCCTGCTCGCTCTGCTTGGCCGCGGTCACGTCCTGGAAGAGCCAGCCCACGCCCAACGGCACCGGCTCCTCCGCGAGCGGCGAGGCCAGCCGTACGAAGCCGCACCGCCAGCACCGTCGCCGCTCGCCCTCCGGCGTCCGTACGCTCACCCAGATCTCGGCCGGCGCGGGCGGCGCGCCCTCCGCCAGCACATGTGTGAGCGCGCTCTCCAGCTCCTCCACCCCTTGGGCGAGCAGTTCGCCGAGCGGGCGCCCGAGCACGGACGTACGGCCGATGCCCAGTGCACGGGCCGCGTGCGCGTTCACCACGGCCGGCCGCAGATCGGCGTCGACCAGCACGACACCCCACGACGCGTCCTCGAACAAGGCCTCGCTCAGCGCGATCGACCGCTCCAGATCGATCTGCGCGTGCACCTCGCTGAAGGCGCAGTACACCCCGGCGGGCTTGCCGTCCGGACCGCGTACGGCAGCCGACTGGGTCCGTACGAGAACCCGCCCGCCGTCCTTGGTCAGCAGCGCGAACTCGTGCACCTGGCGTCCGGGAGCGTGCATGGCGGACATCAGCCGCCCCTCGACCTCCTCGGCGTCGGCCTCGCGCACCGCCCACCCGGCGAACCCGTGCCGCCCGACGGCCTCCGCCGCGGCCCAGCCCAGGATCCGCTCCGCCTCACGGTTCCAATGGGTGACGACCCCGTCGCCGTCGAAGGCGCACAGGGCAGCGTCCATCCCGTCCAGCAGCGCGGCCAGCAAATCGGACCCGCCTGCCGAACCCTCCGAACCACCCGACGACTCGTCCGGACCGTCCCGCTCGGGTTCGTCCGGCCCCAGCTCGTCGGTGGTCCCACTACGCCGGGAAGCACTCACCTGGACCCCCTGCCAAGCTGCGTCCGCACGTACGACGCGTCGGTTCGCTCACTTGCAATCATCTAACTGGAACGTGACACAGCACACACCGTGTTCCCCAAGATTGAAGGAATCGTTGTACGAGCCCCCGTCCGCCTACTCCGACCCCACGTCCCACCGCAGGTCCACCCACTGATCGCTCTCACCGTCCAGTACATACCGGTCGATCTCGATGAATCCCCGCGCCTCGGCGAACCGCAGCCCGTCCTCGTTGACGGCCAGCACACAGGTCTCGATCACCTCGGCGCCCAGCACGCGCGCGTGGGCGAGCCCGTCCTCGTACAGCCCCGCGCCGTAGCCACGCCGCCGGTACTCGGGCAGCACGCGCGCGATGACGGTCGCCACCGCGCCCTCGCCCTCCGGCGGGCGCACCGTCGAACAGCCGACGAGGACGTCACCGACGTACGCGTTCCGCAGCCGGTACCGCCCGGCGCGCTCCCGCGCCTCGTCGAGGGCCATGGCGGCGGGCGGGACGATCACGTTGTGGACGTGCCGCCACTCCTCCAGCATGACCTCACCGTCGACCGGCGCAATCCGGAGATCAGACATCTCCGTCCGCTGTTTTGTCATGCACCGAACGCTAGGTGACCAGCACGGACAGATCCAAGGAAAAAAAGCGGTTGATCGGGGCCGGACCGCTTCCTAGGGTGTGGGGCACACGAGAAGGGAGGTGGTTCGGCAGATGTATGAATACCGGACGCGTGAGGTGGCTGCGGGCTAGCGGCCCGTCACCCCACCCAGTGCGGTGCCGGACCAGCACGTGACAGACGCGTGCAGCCGGCCCAATCCCAGCAGTCACCCGACCCGCGAGCTCGCCGGTACGTCCGGCCGGCTCCTTCGCCGTCAGGCGGAGGAACCCGAGCTCGCGGGTCGTCTGCGTGCGTGGCCCTCCCGCGGCTCCCGGCTCACGGACTGAGCCGCTCCACCCGCCAGCTCCCGTCCTGCTCCGCCACATAGCGCAGCCGGTCGTGCAGCCGGTTCTCGCGCCCCTGCCAGAACTCCACCATCTGCGGCGCCACCCGGAAACCGCCCCAGTGTGGCGGCACCGGCACCTGCTCGCCCTCGGGATAGCGGGCGGCCAGCCCGGCGTAGGAGGCGTCGAGGTCGGCGCGGGTGGCGATGACCGAGGACTGGGCGCTGGCCCAGGCGCCCAGCTGGGAGCCGTGCGGGCGGGTGCGGAAGTACGCGGCGGTCTCGTCGCGTCCGGTGCGCCGGGCCACGCCCGTGACGATGACCTGGCGGGCCATCGGGTGCCAGGGGAACAGCAGCGAGACATACGGGTTGTCGGCGAGGTCGCGGGCCTTGCGGGAGTCGTAGTTGGTGTAGAAGACGAAGCCCTGCCCGTCGAACTGCTTCAGCAGCACCGTACGGGCGCTGGGCCGGCCCTCCGCGTCCGCCGTGGAGACGATCATCGCGTTCGGCTCGAAGAGATGGGCCTCCGCCGCGGCCTGCTTGAACCAGCGCGCGAACTGCTCGACGGGAGTGGCGGCGAGGTCGTTCTCGGCGAGGCCCTCGGCCCGGTACTGCTTGCGCATCGCGGCGGGGTCGAGGGGAGCGGCGTCTCGGTCGGTCACGCGGTCATCTTGCCGTATGCGGCGGGCGCCGTACGGGACGGTGTTCCCGGCACCGCCTGGCACTGAGTGCCGCAACATCTCCCCAAATGTGGCACTCGGGGATATCGTGCTGTTGCCGTCGCGGTTGGATGACCGCCAGCCGCACGGGGCATCACAGGGGTACGCCCCGGACCGCGAGTCCGCCGCGGCCCGGCATCCCGGACGCCTGCAGCCTGGCATCCGAATCCGGGTCCGTGACCGTGTATCCACCGGGCGTACGCGCCATCTCTGCCGACCTGCATGTGTCGTCCCACCACAACCTCACCTGTCCCACACATCACGAGGAGCCGCCTGATGTCCGACTTCGTACCCGGGCTCGAAGGAGTCGTCGCGTTCGAGACGGAGATCGCCGAACCGGACAAGGAGGGCGGCGCTCTTCGGTACCGGGGCGTCGACATCGAGGACCTGGTCGGCCATGTCTCGTTCGGCAACGTCTGGGGGCTGCTCGTCGACGGTGCCTTCCGTCCCGGGCTGCCGCCCGCCGAGCCCTTCCCGATCCCCGTGCACTCCGGCGACATCCGTGTCGACGTCCAGTCCGCGCTCGCCATGCTCGCGCCCGTGTGGGGCCTGAAACCCCTGCTGGACATCGGGGAGGAGCAGGCCCGCGCGGACCTGGCCCGGGCCGCCGTCATGGCCCTGTCCTACGTCGCCCAGTCCGCGCGCGGCCAGGGCCTGCCCATGGTCCCGCAGCGCGAGATCGACAAGGCGCAGTCCGTCGTCGAGCGGTTCATGATCCGCTGGCGCGGCGAGCCCGACCCCAAGCACGTGGCCGCCGTGGACGCCTACTGGACGTCCGCCGCCGAGCACGGCATGAACGCCTCCACCTTCACGGCCCGCGTCATCGCCTCCACCGGCGCGGATGTGGCCGCCGCCCTCTCCGGCGCCGTAGGAGCCATGTCCGGCCCGCTGCACGGCGGCGCCCCCTCCCGTGTCCTGCACATGATCGAGGAGATCGAGCGCACCGGCGACGCCGAGGCGTATGTGAAGCAGACCCTCGACAAGGGCGAGCGTCTGATGGGCTTCGGGCACCGCGTCTACCGTGCCGAGGACCCCCGCGCCCGCGTGCTGCGCCGCACCGCCCGTGAGCTCGGCGCGCCCCGCTTCGAGGTCGCCGAGGCCCTGGAGAAGGCGGCCCTGGCCGAGCTCCACGCCCGCCGCCCCGACCGCGTCCTGGCGACGAACGTCGAGTTCTGGGCCGCGATCATGCTGGACTTCGCTGAGGTCCCGGCGCACATGTTCACGTCCATGTTCACCTGCGCCCGTACGGCGGGCTGGTCGGCGCACATCCTGGAGCAGAAGCGCACCGGCCGCCTCGTCCGCCCCTCCGCCCGCTACATCGGCCCGGGCCCGCGGGACCCGCGCGATGTGGAGGGCTACGCGGACATCGCGCACTGACCCCGGGCCGCGGCCCCTCCGCCGAGCGGCGTCACACGGAGCCGATGAGCTCCGTG
>NZ_JBHYJA010000058.1:57131-62016 GCF_042740355.1 Streptomyces sp. NPDC059010 | reverse complement strand
AACGCCGGGGCGTCCTACCCCCCCCCGCCTAACGACATCCACCCATCCCGCGCGGGCCGCCGATGCGCCCCGCGTGTGTCCTCAGAAGCGCCCGGCGCCCAGGTCCCGCGACACCGCACGGGCACAGTCCCGTACCGCCGCGATCAGCTCGGGGCGCAGTTCCCCGTCCCGGCACAGCCGCTCCACGGCGCCGGTGATGCCGACCGCGCCGACCGGCATACGGCGCCGGTCATGGATGGGGGCGGCCACGGAGGCGACGCCCTCCCAGGTCTCCTCGACGTCGGCCGCGTAACCACGCGCGCGTGTCATGTCGAGGATGTGCTCGAAGGCGTCCAGCTCGCACGTGGTCCGGTCCGTGAAGGCCTTGCGGTCGGCGTCGATCGCCTCGCTGTGCGCGACCGGGTCGTACGCCGACAGGACCTTGCCCAGTGCCGTGGAGTGCAGCGGCTGCATGGCCCCTATCTCCAGCACCTGCCGGCTGTCGTCGGGGCGGAAGACATGGTGGACGATCAGTACGCCCTGCTGGTGCAGGACACCCAGATAGACGCTCTCCCCGCTGGAACGGGCCAGATCGTCCGTCCACACCAGGGCACGCGCCCGCAGCTCGTGCACATCCAGATAGGTGGTGCCCAGGCGCAGCAGCTCCGCGCCCAGCTGGTAGCGCCCGGAGGCGTCGTCCTGCTCGACGAAGCCCTCCTGCTGGAGGGTGCGCAGAATGCCGTGGGCGGTGCCCTTGGCGAGACCCAGCGACGAGGCGATGTCCGACAGGCCGAGGCGTCGCTCACCGCCCGCGAGGAGCCGCAGCATCGCGGCCGCCCGTTCGAGCGACTGGATGTTCCGTGCCATCGCCGTACTGCCTCCGTCCCCTTCGACCGTCGACCTTCACGACGTCGCGCCGCCGTTCGGCAATGTCGAACACTACCGGTCGATGCCGACCTCCCGCTAATGGTCGGGCCGTATCCGTCCGCTCGTGTTGTGCCAGTCGTATCCGGCAGTCGGCCCGCCGGTCATCCACGTCCGTCCCGTGGACGCCCTGACCATCCGGACGCGGTCCCGGCTACGCTGGCGGCGTGCGCCCACCGCGGACTGTTCCGTAAAGGGCGCAAAGCCGACAGCCGTCGCACTCCAGGGAGCCCCTTCATGGCCTCGTTGCCACCGACCCCTTCCGCCGACAGCCGGACCCGTGTGTCCGCGCTCCGAGAGGCGCTCGCCACCCGAGTGGTGGTCGCCGACGGAGCGATGGGCACCATGTTGCAGGCCCAGGACCCCACTCTTGAGGACTTCGAGAACCTTGAGGGCTGCAACGAGATCCTCAACCTGACCCGCCCGGACATCGTGCGCTCGGTCCACGAGGCGTACTTCGACGCCGGCGTGGACTGCGTCGAGACGAACACGTTCGGCGCCAACCACTCGGCCATGGCCGAGTACGACATCGCCGACCGGGTGTACGAGCTGTCCGAGTCGGGCGCCCGTATCGCCCGCGAGACCGCCGACGCCTACGGCGCCCGTGACGGCCGCCAGCGCTGGGTGCTCGGCTCGATCGGACCCGGCACGAAGCTGCCGACCCTCGGCCACATCGGCTACGGCACCCTGCGCGACGGCTTTCAGGCGAACGCCGAGGGCCTGCTCGCCGGCGGTGCCGACGCCCTGATCGTGGAGACCACGCAGGACCTCCTGCAGACGAAGTCGTCGATCCTGGGCGCCCGCCGCGCCATGGAGGCGACCGGCACCGACGTACCACTGCTGGTCTCGATGGCCTTCGAGACGACCGGCACCATGCTGCTCGGCTCCGAGATCGGCGCCGCGCTGACCGCGCTGGAGCCCCTCGGCATCGACATGATCGGCCTGAACTGCTCGACCGGCCCCGCCGAGATGAGCGAGCACCTGCGCTATCTGGCCCGGCACTCGCGCACCCCGCTGCTGTGCATGCCGAACGCCGGTCTGCCGATCCTCACCAAGGACGGCGCCCACTTCCCGCTCGACCCCGAGGGCCTGGCCGACGCCCAGGAGACCTTCGTACGGGACTACGGCCTGAACCTCATCGGCGGCTGCTGCGGCACCACGCCCGAGCATCTGCGCCAGCTCGTGGAGCGGGTCCGGGAAGCCACGCCCGTGGAGCGCCGGCCGCAGCCCGAGCCGGGCGCCGCCTCCCTCTATCAGACCGTCCCCTTCCGCCAGGACACCTCCTACCTGGCCATCGGCGAGCGCACCAACGCCAACGGCTCGAAGAAGTTCCGCGAGGCGATGCTGGAGGCCCGCTGGGACGACTGCGTGGAGATGGCGCGCGAGCAGATCCGCGAGGGCGCGCACATGCTCGACCTGTGCGTGGACTACGTCGGCCGGGACGGCGTCGCCGACATGGAGGAGCTGGCCGGCCGCTTCGCCACCGCCTCCACCCTGCCGATCGTCCTGGACTCCACCGAGGTGCCGGTCATCCAGGCAGGTCTGGAGAAGCTCGGTGGCCGTGCGGTCATCAACTCCGTGAACTACGAGGACGGCGACGGCCCCGAGTCCCGCTTCGCCAAGGTCACCAAGCTGGCCCAGGAGCACGGCGCCGCCCTGATCGCGCTGACCATCGACGAGGAGGGCCAGGCCCGCACACCGGAGAAGAAGGTCGAGATCGCCGAGCGGCTGATCGAGGACCTGACCGGCAACTGGGGCATCCTTGAGTCGGACATCCTCATCGACACCCTGACCTTCACCATCTGTACCGGTCAGGAGGAGTCCCGTGGGGACGGCATCGCCACCATCGAGGCGATCCGCGAGCTCAAGCGCCGCCACCCGGACGTACAGACCACCCTCGGTCTGTCCAACATCTCCTTCGGCCTCAACCCGGCCGCCCGCATCCTGCTCAACTCGGTCTTCCTGGACGAGTGCGTGAAGGCGGGCCTGGACTCGGCGATCGTGCACGCCTCGAAGATCCTGCCGATCGCCCGGTTCAACGAGGAAGAGGTCCAGACGGCCCTCGACCTCATCCACGACCGCCGCCGCGAGGGCTACGACCCCCTCCAGAAGCTGATGCAGCTCTTCGAGGGCGCCACCGCCAAGTCCCTGAAGGCCGGCAAGGCCGAGGAACTGGCCGCCCTCCCGCTGGAGGAGCGCCTCAAGCGCCGCATCATCGACGGTGAGAAGAACGGCCTGGAGGCCGACCTCGACGCGGCCCTCCAGGACCGCCCGGCGCTCGACATCGTCAACGAGATCCTCCTGGACGGCATGAAGGTCGTCGGCGAACTCTTCGGCTCAGGCCAGATGCAGCTGCCGTTCGTCCTCCAGTCCGCCGAGGTCATGAAGGCCGCCGTCGCCTACCTCGAACCGCACATGGAGAAGACCGACGCCGACGGCAAGGGCACCATCGTGCTGGCCACCGTGCGCGGCGACGTGCACGACATCGGCAAGAACCTCGTGGACATCATCCTGTCCAACAACGGCTACAACGTGGTCAATCTGGGCATCAAGCAGCCCGTCTCCGCGATCCTGGAGGCCGCCGAGGAGCACCGGGCCGACGTCATCGGCATGTCGGGCCTCCTGGTGAAGTCCACGGTGATCATGAAGGAGAACCTGGAGGAGCTCAACCAGCGCGGCCTCGCGGCGAACTACCCCGTCATCCTCGGCGGCGCCGCCCTCACCCGCGCCTACGTCGAGCAGGACCTGCACGAGATCTACCAGGGCGAAGTCCGCTACGCCCGCGACGCGTTCGAGGGCCTGCGTCTGATGGACGCCCTCATCGGCGTCAAGCGCGGTGTCCCCGGCGCGAAGCTGCCCGAGCTCAAGCAGCGCCGGGTCAGGACCGCGGCGACGGCGGCCGTCCTGGAGGAGCGGCCCGAGGAAGGTCATGTCCGCTCCGACGTCGCCACCGACAACCCGCTCCCCGAGCCGCCGTTCTGGGGCACCCGCGTCATCAAGGGCATCCAGCTCAAGGAGTACGCGTCCTGGCTCGACGAGGGCGCCCTCTTCAAGGGCCAGTGGGGCCTGAAGGAGACCCGCACCGGAGACGGCCCGTCGTACCAGGAACTCGTCGAGACCGAGGGCCGCCCGCGGCTGCGCGGCCTGCTCGACAAGCTCCAGACGGAGAACCTCCTCGAAGCCGCCGTGGTCTACGGCTACTTCCCGTGCGTCTCCAAGGACGACGACCTGATCCTGCTGGACGAGCACGGCAACGAAAGCACCCGCTTCACCTTCCCGCGCCAGCGCCGCGGCCGGCGCCTGTGCCTGGCGGACTTCTTCCGCCCGCAGGAGTCGGGCGAGACGGACGTCGTGGGCCTGCAGGTGGTCACCGTCGGCTCGCGGATCGGGGAGGAGACGGCCCGGCTGTTCGAATCGAACTCCTACCGCGACTACCTGGAGCTGCACGGCCTGTCCGTGCAGCTGGCCGAGGCCCTCGCCGAGTACTGGCACGCGCGCGTGCGCTCCGAGCTCGGCTTCGCCGGTGAGGACCCGGCCGACATCGAGGACATGTTCGCGCTGAAGTACCGGGGAGCCCGCTTCTCGCTGGGCTACGGCGCCTGCCCGAACCTGGAGGACCGGTCCAAGATCGCCGGCCTGCTCCAGCCGGAGCGCATCGGCGTCCATCTGTCCGAGGAGTTCCAGCTGCACCCCGAGCAGTCCACGGACGCGATCGTGATCCACCACCCGGAGGCGAAGTACTTCAACGCCCGCTGACCCGTCCCCCCGCCGACGGCATCGGCGCACGTCAGGGCGTCCCCCGGCGTATGAACGGTGTGCCCCGGACCACGCCGAATAAACGAGGCACATCGGTCGGGGCGGACGTACACTGGTCGGTCCACCGCAGGGGGGGGGCGGCCCCGGGGAACCCCCCGGCCCCCCCACGCACGCTGGCCCATGGGGGCAAACACCGGCGCCCCCCCCCCCCACACGAAGGGCCAGA
>NZ_JBHYJA010000058.1:0-57121 GCF_042740355.1 Streptomyces sp. NPDC059010 | reverse complement strand
GGGCCCCCGCCCCCCACATAAAACCGCACCCACGTGGGGGGGGGCGCCCTCCCCGGGGGGGCCCCCCCCCCGGGGGCCCCCCCCGCCCCCCCCCCCCGCGACCGCCCCTTCAAGGAGGTACGTGGATGACCAGCACGGTCCCCGCACCAGGAACCTGTACGGCCGAGGGCTCCGCCCTGCAAGCCGTGCTGCTCGACATGGACGGAACCCTGGTGGACACGGAGGGCTTCTGGTGGGACGTCGAGGTCGAGATCTTCGCGAGCCTCGGCCACACCCTCGACGACACCTGGCGCCATGTCGTGGTCGGCGGCCCCATGACCCGCAGCGCGGGATTCCTCATCGAGGCCACCGGCGCCGACATCGGCCTCGCCGAGCTCACGGTGCTGCTCAACCAGGGCTTCGAGGACCGCATCGACCGGACCCTGCCGCTGATGCCGGGAGCCGCCCGGCTGCTGGCCGAGCTCGCCGCGTACGAGATCCCGACGGCCCTGGTCTCCGCCTCCCACCGGCGCATCATCGACCGGGTGCTCACCTCGCTCGGCCCCCAGCACTTCGCGCTGACCGTCGCCGGTGACGAGGTGCCGCGCACCAAGCCCCACCCGGACCCGTATCTGCTGGCCGCGGCCGGCCTCGGCGCCGACCCGGCCAGATGCGCGGTCGTCGAGGACACCGCGACCGGCGTCGCCGCGGCCGAGGCCGCCGGCTGCCATGTGGTGGCCGTACCATCGGTGGCACCGATCACCCCGGCCGCCCGGCGCACCGTCGTGACCTCCCTGGAAGAGGTCGATCTGGCATTTCTGCGCGGACTCATGGCGGCGTGACAACGGAAATGCGCGCGGCGTTCACGCAGCGTGCAACATCGTTAAGCGCAGAAATTCCGCAACGAAATTCGAACGCCCGGGGCGGCCGAATTCCGGCACCTGCCAAGACTGTTCAGTTTGTGATGTTCACCACTCCAAATGGGTCCGACGGGCGTCCCGCACAAGCCGCCTCGCCCTCCGTGAAGGGCTTTCGGGGCGCCTTTGTGTCCCGATTGATGGAACGGTGCACGAATCCTTCCACCCTCGGGGATCCGGTCCGTCCGCACCCGATTCCGCTCCGTGAGGGGGCCTCAACTCCGGTGGCCGTGAACCGTCCTGCGGGCGCGGACTAATCTCGTCGCGAGAACATCGCACTTACCCCGTGATCCGCCGCGACACCCCTGCATGCCGGGTACACGGAGTCGACAGCTGGAGAAACCCGAGCATGAACCGCAAGACTTTGGTGCTGCCGGCCGTCATCGGCCTGCTCGCGCCGGTTCTCGCCGCCTGCGGCGGAACCGACAGCGGCAGCGACAACGGCGACGCGATCGTCGTCGGCACCACGGACGCGTTCACTGCCTCGAAAGACGCCCCCGCCCCGCTCGACCCGGCCTTCGCCTACGACGTCGGCACCTGGAACATCCTCCGCCAGACCGTGCAGACCCTGATGATCCAGCCCCGCGGCGAGGGCGACCCGGTGCCCGAGGCCGCCCAGAGCTGCGGCTTCACCGACAGCGGCAACGAACGCTACGCCTGCACCCTGCGCGAGGACCTCAAGTTCGCGAACGGCGACCCCGTCACCGCGGACGACGTGAAGTACTCCATCGACCGCGCCCGCTCCCTGAAGGCCGACAGCGGCGTCTTCGCGCTGCTGTCCACCATCGACACCGTCGAGACCCAGGGCGACCGCGAGGTCATCTTCCACCTCAAGACCGCCGACGCCACCTTCCCGTTCAAGCTGTCCACCCCGGTCGCCGGCATCGTCGACCCGGACATCTACGCCAAGGACAAGCTGCGCGACGGCTTCGAGGTCGACGGCTCCGGCCCGTACACCCTCCAGGCCGAGGTCGACAACGACGAGCTGGTCTCCGCCGTGTTCACCAAGAACCCCGACTACAAGGGGAGTCTGAAGGTGAGCAACGACAAGGTCGAGCTGCGCAACTTCACCGACGCCGACGCGATGGGCACCGCCCTCTCCGACGGCGACATCGACCTGATGACCCGCACCATGTCGCCCGAGCAGATCCAGAAGCTGTCGGCCGACTCCGACGACACCACCGACCTCGTCGACATGGCCGGCCTGGAAATCCGCTACCTGGCCTTCAACACCGACGACCCGGCCGTCAAGAGCAAGGCCGTCCGCCAGGCGATGGCCCAGGTCATCGACCGCGGCGAACTCGTCTCCAAGGTCTACGGCTCCCAGGCCGAACCGCTGTACTCGCTGGTCCCCGCCAGCATCACCGGCCACTCCAACTCGTTCTTCAACAAGTACGGCGACCCGGACGTCGGCAAGGCCAAGTCCCTACTGGAGAAGGCCGGCATCACCACCCCGGTGAAGCTGACCCTGCACTACACCACCGACCACTACGGCCCGGCCACCAAGAAGGAGTTCGAGCTGCTGCGCAAGCAGCTGAACGACAGCGGGCTGTTCGACGTCGACATCAAGGGCGCGCCCTGGGCGACCTTCCGGCCCGCCGAGCAGAAGGGCACCTACGAGGTCTACGGCATGGGCTGGTTCCCGGACTTCCCCGACGCCGACAACTACCTCGCGCCGTTCCTCGACAAGGACAACTTCCTCGGCTCGCCGTACGCCAACAGCACGATCCGGAACACCCTGATCCCGGAGTCCCGGCGCGCCGCCGACCGCCTCGCCGCGGCCGGCAGCCTGACGGAGATCCAGGACATCGTCGCCAACGACGTGCCGGTGATCCCGCTGTGGCAGGGCAAGCAGTACGTCGCCGCGGGGGACGACGTCACGGGTACGGCGTATGCGCTCAACTCCTCCTCGACCCTTCAGCTGTGGGAGCTCGGCCGTGGCGTGAGCGGCTGACGTCTCTCCGCCCGGCGCCCACGACCCACGGCGCCGGGCCAGGCCCGGGCACCAGGACGAGACCCGGGTTCCTCACAACGACGACAAGGCACTCGTACGTGAACATACGCACCCAGTGGCCGGTCCTGCCCGTCGTGGCAGGGCTGGCCTCCGGCCTGCTGACCGGCTGCGGAACCGAGACGGGCGACTCCGGGGGGACCGGCACCTCGGTGGTCATGGGGATGTCCGACGACATCCTGGCCACCGACCCCGCGTCCGGCTACGACCCCGGCTCCTGGCTGTTGTTCAACAACGTCTTCCAGTCGCTGCTCAGCTTCCCCAAGGGCGCCACCGAGCCGCAGCCGGAAGCCGCCGAGCAGTGCACCTTCGCCGACACCAGGGCCACGGTCTACAAGTGCACCCTCCGGGACGGCCTTAAGTTCAGCAACGGTGACGCGCTCACCTCGGCCGACGTCAAGTTCTCCTTCGACCGCATGCTGAAGATCAACGACCCCGACGGCCCCGCGGTCATGTTCCCCACCCTCGACAAGGTGGAGACCCCGGACGACAAGACGGTCGTCTTCCGCCTCAACACCCCCGACGCCACCTTCCCGAGCAAGATCGCCTCCGGCGCAGGCTCCATCGTGGACGAGGACCAGTACGACGCGAAGGGCCTGCGCAAGGACGGCGCCGCCGTCGGCTCCGGGCCCTACCAGCTCGACACCTTCGACGACGACGAGGCCGTGTTCTCCGTCAACGAGAACTACAAGGGCAACGCCCATGTGCAGAACTCCGGCGTCACGCTGAAGTTCTTCCACGGCGACCAGGACGCCCTGAAGAAGGCCCTGACCGACAACGACGTCGACATCGCCTACCGCGGCCTCACCTCGGGCGACATAGCCGGCATCGAGAAGTCCGGCGAGGACTCCGGTGTCGAGGTCGTCGAGGGCAGCAGCGCCGAGGTCCAGCACCTCGTCTTCAACATGGACGACCCGGTCGCCGGAAAGCTCGGCGTCCGCAAGGCCATGGCCTACCTGATCGACCGTGACGCCCTCATCAAGGACGTCTACCAGGGCACCGCCCAGCCGCTGTACTCGATCATCCCGGCGGGCATCGGCGGCCACAACACGGCGTTCTTCGACACCTACGGCGCCCGCCCCTCCAAGGCCAAGGCCACCGCCGCACTGCGGGACGAGGGCATCAACGGCAAGGTCAAGCTGACCCTGTGGTCCACCCCCTCGCGCTACGGCCCCGCCACCGACCAGGAGCTCAAGGCGATCGCCCAGCAGCTCAACGACAGCGGCCTGTTCGACGCCGACGTACAGTCCGTCGCGTTCGACCAGTACGAGAAGGACGTCGCCGCCGGCAAGTACGGCGTGTACGTGAAGGGCTGGATCCCGGACTACCCGGACGCCGACAACTTCACGTCCCCCTTCTTCGGCAAGGGCAACGTGCTGAGCAACAACTACCGCAACAACGCGATCACCGGCTCGCTCATCCCCCGCACCGCCGCCGAGAGCGACCGCTCCGCGACGGACGACGAGTTCGGCCAGCTCCAGGACATCGTCGCCAAGGAACTCCCCGTCCTGCCGGTCTGGCAGGCCAAGCAGTACGCCGTCGTCCGCGACGACGTGTACGGCCTGGAGTACTGCCTCGACGCCTCCACCGTCTTCCGCTTCTGGGAGCTCAACAAGGGCTGACGCACGGCCGTACCGCGCGTCCACACGCGCAGGGCGCCCCCTTCTCCGGAAGGGGGCGCCCTCTTCGCCGTAGCGCGGACTCCTGGCGCGGACGCCTGGCTCTACTGTGCGCCGGGACGCACCAGCCCGCTCTCGTACGCGTACACCGCGGCCTGCACCCGGTCACGCAGCCCCAGCTTGGTCAGCACGTGACCCACATGCGTCTTCACGGTGGTCTCGCTGACGAACAGATCCGCCGCGATCTCCGCGTTGGACAGGCCCCGCGCCACCAGCTTCAGCACCTCCACCTCGCGCTCGGTGAGCGTGTGCAGGGTGTCCGGGACCGGCTCGTCGCCGGACGGCAGATGCGTGGCGTACTTGTCGAGCAGCCGGCGCGTGATGCTCGGCGCGAGCATCGCCTCACCGGCGGCCACCACACGGATCGCCTGCACCAGCTCATTGGCCGGGGCGTCCTTCAGCAGGAAGCCACTGGCGCCCGCCTTCAGCGCCTCCACCACATACTCGTCGAGATCGAACGTGGTCAGCACCAGCACCTTCGCCGGGCCGTCCCGCCCGGGCCCGGTGATCTGCCGCGTCGCCTCGACCCCGTCCATCCGGGGCATACGGATATCCATCAGGACCACGTCGGGCTGCAGCGCCCGCACCTGGTCGAGGGCCTGGAGACCGTCACCGGCCTCGCCCACGACCGCGATGTCCTGCTCCGCCTCCAGAATCATCCGGAAGCCGGTACGCAGCAGCGGCTGGTCGTCGACCAGTAGGACACGGATGGCCACGTAAGTCTCCTTCGCTAGTCCGGCCCCATTCTGCCCTGTGCACCGCCACCGGACTCGCCCGCCCTGACCGGCAGCGACTACGCCTCTCTGGGGACGCCGCCCTCGACTGCCGCTGCGCCGCCGGCCGGACCCCCGGCCGACCCCGGGGCCGCCACCCTCACCGGCAACGGATACGGCGGGGGAGTGCCGCCGAATTCCGGGCAGTGCGCCTGATGATCGCACCAGCCGCACAGCTTCGTCGGCCGGGCACGCCAGTCGCCCGTCTCCGTCGCCAGCCGGATCGCCTCCCACAGCGCGAGCAGCTTGCGCTCCACCCGCTCCAGGTCCGCGAGGACAGGGTCGTACGTCCGCACGTCACCGCTGCCCAGATAGACCAGCTGGAGCCGGCGCGGGATCACCTTCTTCAGCCGCCACACCACGAGCGCGTAGAACTTCATCTGGAACAGCGCACCCTCGGCGTACTCGGGCCGGGGCGCCTTGCCCGTCTTGTAGTCGACGATCCGCACCTCACCCGTCGGCGCCACGTCGACCCGGTCGATGATGCCGCGCAACCGCAGCCCCGATTCCAGCTCCGCCTCGACGAACAGCTCCCGCTCGGCCGGCTCCAGCCGGGTCGGATCCTCCAGCCCGAACCAGCGCTCGACGAGCTGCTCCGCCTCCCCGAGCCACGTCGCCAGCCGCTCGCCCTCGGGATCGTCCGCGAACAGCTCCACGACCTCCGGCCTGCTCTCCCGCAGCCGCTCCCACTGACCGGGGACGAGGGACCTGGCACGCGGAGCGGTCCGCTCGGCGGCCGGGGCGTCGAAGAGCCGCTCCAGCACCGCATGCACCAGCGTGCCCTTCGTCGCCGCCGCACTCGGCTTCTCGGGCAGCCGGTCGATCACCCGGAACCGGTACAGCAGCGGGCACTGCATGAAGTCACTCGCACGCGAGGGCGACAGCGAGGCCGGCGCTATGGCCACCCGCGTGGCACCGTCGGCCGCCGTGGCCGTGGCCACGCCTGTTCCCACCTCGACCGGCGCCTCAGCGCCCTGCGCCCCCGCCGGGAACTCCTCCGCCACCGGACCCGTCCCCGGCGCGTCGTCACTGCCGCAGCCCGCCGCGGCACCCTCCGTGCTCGTCTCCATGACCACAGACCCTACGGCCCACCACTGACAGTGACCCAGCCGCCGCCGTCACGGCCGTGCCCACAGGGAAAACAGAGGGGGTGCCGGGGAGAAACGCGTCACCACGCCCGCATACCATCGACCAGAGACCCTTCCGCCCGGCTGGAGCGGAAGACGCTTCGAACGAGGGGACACCGTGGACGAGAGCGGCAGCGGGCAGCCGCGGTCCGGCAACGAGGAATCGGCCGAGCGCCACGCACCACCTACGACCCCGGCCACGGGCCCCGCACGCCCCGGCACGCCCCGGCGCGCCACGGGCACCGACGATCCCCCGACACCTCCGGCCGACGAACCGACCATGGTGGTACGGCGGTTGGACCTTCCCCCCGACGGCAGCGACGGAGCCGCGCCGCAGGGGGAGGGGCCCGAGGACCGGCCGACTCCGCGGCCCGAAGACGCTGCCGGTGCCGGTGCCGATGGCGATGGCGCTGCCGACGGGAGTACGACGGAGGACACCTCGCCCGAGTCCCCCCGCCCCGTCCCGACCACGAAGAGCACCCCCCAGGAAACCCCCCAGCACACCGACGGCCCCACCGCCGACCAGCCGCCCGGCCACACCGTCGACGCCCACCGCACGCTCGCCCACACGGGAACCAAAGGGCAGCCGCCCCGGACACCCGAGCCACGCGGCGGACTGCTCATGGGACGCCCCTTCGGAGTCCCCGTCTACGTCGCCCCCAGCTGGTTCCTCGTCGCCGCCCTCATCACCTGGGTCTTCGGCGGACAGCTCGACCGCGTGCTGCCCGAGCTCGGCGCCGCCCGCTACCTCGTCTCCCTCTTCTTCGCGGTCGCCTTCTACGCCTCCGTCCTCGTCCACGAACTGGCGCACACCGTCGCCGCCCTCCGCTTCAAGCTCCCGGTCCGCCGCATCCAGCTCCAGTTCTTCGGCGGCGTCTCCGAGATCGAGAAGGAGGCCGAGACACCCGGCCGCGAGTTCGTCCTCGCCTTCGTCGGCCCCCTGCTCTCCCTCGTCCTCGCCGGCGTCTTCTACGCCGCCATGCAGCCCGTCGAACCCGGCACCGTCCCCGGCGTCCTGCTGGCCGGCCTGATGATCTCCAACCTCATCGTCGCCGCCTTCAACCTGCTCCCCGGCCTGCCCCTCGACGGCGGCCGCATGCTCCGCGCCGTCGTCTGGAAAATCACCGGCAAACCGATGCACGGCACCATCGCCGCCGCCTGGGTCGGCCGCGCCCTCGCCGTCTCCGTCCTCGTCGGACTCCCGTGGCTCACCCAGTCCGGCGCCCTCGGCTCCGACGCCGTCGACAACGTCGGCATGGACACCGTCATGGACGCCCTGCTTGCCGCCATCCTCGCCGCGATCATCTGGACCGGCGCCGGCAACAGCCTGCGCATGGCCCGCCTGCGCGAACACCTCCCCGAACTGCGCGCCCGCACCCTCACCCGGCGTGCCGTACCCGTCGAGACCGACACCCCCCTCTCCGAGGCCCTGCGCCGCGCCAACACCGCCGGCGCCCGCGCCCTGGTCGTCGTCGACGCCGACGGCAACCCCCTCTCCCTCGTCCGCGAGGCCGCCATCGTCGGCGTACCCGAACACCGCCGTCCCTGGGTCGCCGTCAGCGGCCTCGCCCAGGAACTGACCGACGGCATGCGCGTCTCCGCCGAGCTCTCCGGAGAGGCACTCCTCGACGCCCTGCGGGCCACCCCGGCCACCGAGTACCTGGTGGTCGAGGAGACCGGCGAGATCTACGGCGTGCTGTCCGCGGCCGACGTGGAACGCGCCTTCGTGAAGGCCATGGCCCGCCCCTCCTAGCACCGGACACGGTGGTCGGCGGCCCCCGCAAACCCCGGTAGGCTGTTCACATGTCCGAACCGACCGGTGCCGCCCGCAGGCGCGGGCCCTTCAAGGTCGGGGACCAGGTTCAGCTGACCGACCCCAAGGGCCGCCACTACACGTTCACGCTCGAAGCCGGGAAGAACTTCCACACCCACAAGGGTTCCTTCCCGCACGACGAACTGATCGGTGCTCCCGAGGGCAGCGTTGTCCGCACCACCGGGAACGTCGCCTACCTCGCGCTGCGCCCCCTGCTCCCCGACTACGTCCTGTCCATGCCCCGCGGGGCAGCCGTCGTCTACCCGAAGGACGCGGGGCAGATCCTCGCCTTCGCCGACATCTTCCCCGGCGCCCGCGTCGTCGAGGCCGGCGTCGGCTCCGGCTCGCTCAGCAGCTTCCTGCTGCGCGCCATCGGCGACCAGGGCATGCTGCACTCCTACGAGCGCCGCGAGGACTTCGCCGACATCGCCAAGCAGAACGTGGAGCGCTACTTCGGCGGCCCCCACCCCGCCTGGCAGCTCACCGTCGGCGACCTCCAGGACAACCTGTCCGACACCGACGTCGACCGCGTCATCCTCGACATGCTCGCCCCCTGGGAATGCCTGGAGGCCGTCTCCAAGGCCCTCGTCCCCGGCGGCATCGTCTGCTGCTACGTCGCCACCACCACCCAGCTCGCCCGGACCGTCGAGTCCATCCGCGAGATCGGCTGCTTCAACGAGCCGACCGCCTGGGAGACGATGATCCGCAACTGGCACATCGAGGGCCTCGCAGTCCGCCCCGACCACCGGATGATCGGCCACACCGGCTTCCTGCTCACCGCCCGCCGCCTCGCCGACGGAGTCGAGCCGCCCATGCGCCGTCGCCGCCCCGCCAAGGGCGCCTACGGCGAGGACTACGAAGGCCCCAACGCCGACGGAGGCACCGGCCGCTGAGACGGCCCCGTGCCGCAACCAACGTACAAGCGCTGTGGTCGAGTTCCCGGAACCCCTCCGGAACTCGACCACAGCGTCTTTCCGTTGGCGTAAGGGCATACAAGCGACACCCGCGAGCCCCACACGCCCCCCGTGCACCCCCGACCGCCAGACATCCGGCACCGTAACTACACACCCCCGCCGTTCCCCCGCACTGTGACGTATGGCACCATGCTGGCCACCCCCCCCCACCGGCACAGCCCTCACAGGAGACGCTCCTAGTGCAGCAATCCGCCGTCCCGGAACTGGCACACACCCACACCCGACCGATCCACTGGCTCGCCACCGCCACAGCGGTCGCCGCAGTCGTGGCCCTCTCCTCGGTCCTGCAGCCCAACTCGGCGACAGCGGCCCAGACAGCCGGCCCGGACGCGAAGAAACCCACCACGGTCACCACACCCCCCGACCCGGCGCACGTCGACTTCCCGCTCGAATGCGGCCCCGTGAAGGCGGTCGTGGTCAAGAAGGCCACCGGAGACCTCGACGGCGACGGCAGCCCCGAAACCGTGGCCGTCGTGCACTGCGACTCCCCCATGGGCACCCCGCCCGACGGCGTCTACGTCCTCACCCAGGGCGCCGAGACGAACGCACCCCGCGTCGTCGCGACCCTCGTGAACCCCAAAGAGGGCATCACCGTCAGTGACATCGCCGTGCGTGACGAAGCCGTCGTCACCGACCTCCTCGGCTACTCCACCGAGGACGTGCCGCGCTGCTGCCCCGACGTGAAGAACAGCGCGAAGTGGCAGTGGAAAAATGGCGCGTTCGTCCGCTCGACACCCTCCGGTGCACACAGCGTCTGACCCACGCCACCCACCGTTGTGAGAAATCAGACAGTCGTAACAGCCCGTACAGGCAAGGTCACTCGGCGTCGGGGCCGAACACCTCGACCTTGTCCGAAACCCGACGCACATGGATACAGTCGCCCGGACACTCCTTCGCCGAGTCCACCACATCCGTGAGAAGCGGCAGCGGTACGGGCGTTGTGGCCCCCCTGGCCTGCAAAAGCTCGTCCTGCGCGCCCTTCACGTAGGCCAGACCGTCGATGTCCAGCTCGAACACCTCAGGGGCGTACTGGGCACAGATCCCGTCACCGGTACAGAGATCCTGATCGATCCAGACCTCCAGCGCCTCACCCTCGACCCCGGCCGCCTGCTCCACGCTCATCTCTCCTACCGCTTCCTGCCCCGAGCCGTACGGGAATCCGGCCAGCTCTGACGGGTGTTGAACGCTTTGACCCTACCTCTGCCTGGGTTCCAATCATGTGCGGTGGGTATTCCCCTGGCGTGAGGGAGAGCGCAAGGGTGAAGATCGGACACACCCCGACCGTCTTTGTGATCTAGGGGTTTCAATCGACACCCACCCAGGTAGGGTCTGGAAGCGTCCAGCTCCCCTTGGAGGAGGTGAGGACCGTGGCAGCCCACGACGACGACATGAACCGCGGCATCCGCCCGGGACGAGGGTCCGAGGACCCGGCCGGGCAGATCGCCTACCTTGAGCAGGAGATCGCCGTCCTGCGACGCAAGCTCGCCGACTCTCCGCGGCACACGAGGATTCTCGAAGAGCGGATCGTCGAGCTGCAGACAAACCTGGCCGGCGTATCCGCACAGAACGAGCGACTCGCGAACACGCTCCGTGAGGCCCGCGACCAGATCGTGGCCCTCAAGGAAGAAGTCGACCGGCTCGCACAGCCGCCGGCCGGCTTCGGTGTCTTCCTGCAAGCCAACGAGGACGGCACCGCCGACATCTTCACCGGAGGCCGCAAACTCCGCGTGAACGTCAGCCCGAGCGTCGAACTCGACGACCTCCGGCGCGGCCAGGAAGTAATGCTCAACGAAGCGCTCAACGTGGTCGAGGCCATGGAGTTCGAGAGCGTCGGCGACATCGTCACCCTCAAGGAGATCCTTGAGGACGGCGAGCGCGCCCTGGTCCTCGGGCACACCGACGAGGAACGGGTCGTACGGCTCGCCGAGCCGCTGCGCGGCGTGAACATCCGCCCCGGCGACGCCCTGCTGCTCGAACCCCGCTCCGGCTACGTCTACGAGATCGTCCCCAAGAGCGAGGTCGAGGAACTCGTCCTCGAAGAAGTCCCCGACATCGGCTACGAGCAGATCGGCGGCCTCGGCGGCCAGATCGAGGCCATCCGCGACGCGGTCGAGCTGCCCTACCTCTACCCGGACCTGTTCAAGGAGCACGAACTGCGCCCGCCCAAGGGCGTCCTGCTCTACGGGCCGCCCGGATGCGGCAAGACACTCATCGCCAAGGCCGTCGCCAACTCACTGGCCAAGAAGGTCGCCGAAGTGACCGGAGTGGCCGCCGGCAAGAGCTTCTTCCTCAACATCAAGGGCCCCGAGCTCCTCAACAAGTACGTCGGTGAGACCGAGCGGCAAATCCGCCTCGTCTTCCAGCGCGCACGTGAGAAGGCCAGCGAGGGCACCCCCGTCATCGTCTTCTTCGACGAGATGGAATCCCTCTTCCGCACCCGTGGCTCCGGCGTCAGCTCGGACGTGGAGAACACCATCGTCCCCCAGCTGCTCGCCGAGATCGACGGTGTCGAAGGCCTGCAGAACGTGGTCGTGATCGGCGCCTCCAACCGCGAGGACATGATCGACCCCGCCATCCTGCGCCCCGGCCGCCTGGACGTGAAGATCAAGATCGAACGTCCCGACGCCGAAGCCGCCAAGGACATCTTCGGCAAGTACCTCACAGAACGCCTCCCGCTGCACTCCGAAGACCTCGGCGAGCACGGCGGCAGCAAGACGACCACGGTCCAGAGCATGATCCAGACCGCCGTCGAGCAGATGTACGCCGAATCCGAGGAGAATCGCTTCCTGGAAGTCACCTACGCCAACGGCGACAAGGAAGTCCTCTACTTCAAGGACTTCAACTCCGGAGCCATGATCGAAAACATCGTGGGCCGCGCCAAGAAAATGGCGATCAAGGACTTCCTCGAACACAACCAGAAGGGCCTGCGCGTCTCCCACCTCCTCCAGGCATGCGTGGACGAGTTCAAGGAGAACGAAGACCTGCCCAACACCACCAACCCCGACGACTGGGCCCGGATCTCCGGAAAGAAGGGCGAGCGGATCGTCTACATCCGCACCCTCATCACCGGAAAGCAGGGCGCGGACACCGGACGCTCCATCGACACGGTGGCCAACACCGGTCAGTACCTGTAAACGACAGGGCGGCTGCGGGTGCCCTCACCGGGTATCCGCAGCCCACTGTTTTTCCGGCCACCACCGGACCACAAGGCGTGCAAGGCAATGACGCAAATGATCTCCCCACCAGCGCAAAGGCGTTCTAGGCTCTTCCGTACCGCCGAGTCGCGCAGTGCGGGGACGGGCACCGCACACGCAACCGAGCGCCAGCGGTACTTGTGCGGCGCCCATGACCGAGGGTGCCGCCGGGCAAGGAGGGCCGCATGACCGTACGGCGAGTAATGGGCATCGAGACGGAGTACGGCATCTCCGTCCCCGGGCACCCCAACGCCAATGCCATGCTCACCTCATCCCAGATCGTCAACGCCTACGCGGCGGCGATGCACCGGGCCCGCCGGGCCCGCTGGGACTTCGAGGAGGAGAACCCGCTGCGGGACGCGCGAGGCTTCGACCTCGCCCGCGAGGCCGCCGACGCCAGCCAGCTCACCGACGAGGACATCGGCCTGGCCAACGTCATCCTCACCAACGGCGCAAGGCTCTACGTCGACCACGCACACCCCGAATACAGCGCCCCCGAGGTCACCAACCCCCGCGACGCCGTCCTCTGGGACAAGGCCGGCGAACGCATCATGGCCGAGGCCGCCGAACGCGCAGCCCAGCTGCCCGGCGCCCAGCCCATCCACCTCTACAAGAACAACACCGACAACAAGGGCGCCTCCTACGGCACGCACGAGAACTACCTCATGAAGCGGGAAACCCCCTTCTCCGACATCGTGCGCCACCTCACCCCCTTCTTCATCTCCCGCCAGGTCTTCGCCGGAGCCGGCCGCGTCGGCATCGGCCAGGACGGCCACGAACACGGCTTCCAGCTCAGCCAGCGCGCCGACTACTTCGAAGTCGAGGTGGGGCTGGAGACCACCCTGAAACGCCCGATCATCAACACCCGCGACGAGCCCCACGCCGACGCCGAGAAGTACCGCCGCCTCCACGTGATCATCGGCGACGCCAACCTCTCGGAGATCTCCACCTACCTCAAGCTCGGCACCACAGCCCTCGTCCTGTCCATGATCGAAGACAGCTTCATCGCCGTCGACCTCGCCGTCGACCAGCCCGTACGCACCCTCCACCAGGTCTCGCACGACCCGTCCCTGCAGCGCCTGGTCACGCTGCGCAGCGGCCGCACACTCACCGCCGTCCAGCTCCAGATGGAGTACTACGAGCTGTCGCGCAAATACGTGGAGGAGCGCTTCGGCGCCGACGCCGACGAACAGACCAAGGACGTCCTGAGCCGGTGGGAGGACACCCTCAACCGCCTCGAAAGCGACCCGATGAGCCTCGCCGGCGAACTCGACTGGGTCGCCAAGCGAGAGCTCATGGAGGGCTACCGCCGCCGCGACGGCCTCGACTGGGACGCCGCCAAGCTCCACCTCCTCGACCTCCAGTACGCCGACGTACGCCCCGAGAAGGGCCTCTACAACCGCCTCGCGGCACGTGGGCGTATCAAGCGGCTCCTGGACGAGGAAGCCGTCGAGCGGGCCAAGGCGACACCGCCGGAGGACACGCGCGCGTACTTCCGCGGCCGCTGCCTGGAGCAGTACGCCGACGACGTCGCCGCCGCCTCCTGGGACTCGGTCATCTTCGACCTGCCCGGGCGGGACTCGCTGCAGCGCGTTCCAACCCTCGAACCGCTTCGCGGAACGCGAAATCACGTCAAGGAGCTCCTGGACCGCTGCCGCACGGCAGAAGACCTGGTCAGGGTCCTGTCAGGCGGCTGACCTGACACCCGGAAGGTACCGGCCGGACAGGGTGGAAAACCCGGCCGCCGGGAATCATCGAGGTGGTCCCCGTACGTTGGAGAAACTACGGGGCCGATGTCAGACCCGGCTTGTAGGGTCTGATCATCACCGATCGGCAGGAAAGCCGACCTGTCGACCATGTCGGGCGAACTGAGCGGGGTGAGGGATATGGCAACCAAGGACACTGGCGGCGGACAGCAGAAGGCCACGCGCTCTACTGAGGAGGTCGAGGAGCAGGCGGCGGAGACGCAGGCTTCCGAGGACCTCAAGGAGCGCCAGGAGAAGTTGTCGGATGACGTGGACTCTGTCCTCGACGAAATCGATGATGTGCTCGAGGAGAACGCAGAGGATTTCGTTCGCTCCTTCGTGCAAAAAGGTGGGCAGTAAGCCGCATTTTCCTTCGAATCGAAGGTTCGCGGCTAGCGGGGGTATTGAGTGCAAGAAGATCAAGGTGTGAAGCGCTGTCCGCGGTGCGAGGAGGACAAGCCTCGGACAGCCTTCGCAAGGAACAAGGCGATGCGTGATGGGCTGCAGGTCTACTGCCGGGAGTGCGCGTCGGCGTACCACCAGGCACGGCAGGTGGCCAAGGGGCGCAACGTGCGGCCGCGAGTGGACGTGCCCGCAGGCCACAAGTACTGCCGCACGTGCGGCAAGATCAAACCGCACAGTGAGTGGACGCGGAATCGCAGCGCTTCGGACGGCTTCGCGACGCTCTGCAAGTCGTGCAAGGCGATAAAGGGGCGGGCGGGCCATCTCAAGCGGCACTACGGCATCACCGAAGCCGAACGCGACGAGATGATCGCCTCTCAGATGGGGCTCTGCGTGATCTGTCTGAAGGCTCCAGCCGTCCATGTGGATCACTGCCACAAGACGGGTAGGGTCCGTGGCGTACTGTGCTTCAACTGCAATTCGGCCATCGGCAAGTTGGGAGACGATCCCGACGCCGTCCGCCGGGCCGCCGCTTACTTGGAAGGAATCGCGTGGAAGCCAACACTCGTAGCACCGGGCGTCTACCAGCTGCCTTCCTGACGCCTGGGTCGTCCTCGTTCATGGACTTTCTGTCGGAGCATCAGCCGGAGCTGCTGCCCGGGAAGCGTCAACTGCCGCCCACGCAGGGCGTGATCGAGGCGCCGCACGGCACCACGATCGTGGCGGTGACGTTCCCGGGGGGAGTCGTGCTGGCCGGTGACCGGCGGGCGACCATGGGGAATGTGATTGCCCAGCGGGACATCGAGAAGGTGTTTCCCGCCGACGAGTACTCCGCTGTCGGTATCGCCGGCACCGCCGGTCTCGCCGTCGAGATGGTCAAGCTCTTCCAGCTGGAGCTGGAGCACTTCGAGAAGGTCGAGGGTGCGCAGCTGTCGTTGGAGGGCAAGGCGAACCGGTTGTCGACCATGATCCGGTCCAACCTGGGCATGGCGATGCAGGGGCTTGCGGTCGTGCCGTTGTTCGCCGGGTATGACGTCGACCGGGAGAAGGGGCGGATCTTCTCGTACGACGTCACGGGTGGTCGTTCCGAGGAGCAGGGGTACGCCGCCACCGGCTCGGGTTCGATCTTCGCGCGTGGTGCGATGAAGAAGCTGTTCCGTGATGACCTGAGCGAGCCCGAGGCCACGACGTTGGTGGTGCAGGCCCTGTATGACGCGGCTGACGACGACTCGGCGACCGGTGGTCCCGATGTCGCCCGCCGGATCTACCCGATCGTCACGGTGATCACCGATGACGGTTTCCGTCGGCTCGGCGATGACGAGTCCTCCGAGATCGCCCGTTCGATCCTGGAGCGGCGTCTGCAGCAGCCCGACGGCCCGCGGGCCGCGCTGCTGTAGCGGCGGTTCGGTCTTACCAAGGTGATCCTGTGACTTCGACAGAAAGGGACGGATAACCGGTGTCGACGCCGTTCTATGTCTCACCCCAGCAGGCCATGGCCGACCGGGCGGAGTACGCCCGGAAGGGCATCGCCCGTGGTCGCAGCCTGGTCGTGCTGCAGTATGCCGATGGCATCGTGTTCGTCGGCGAGAACCCGTCCCGTGCGCTGCACAAGTTCAGCGAGATCTATGACCGGATCGGCTTCGCGGCGGCCGGTAAGTACAACGAGTACGAGAACCTGCGGATCGGCGGTGTGCGGTATGCCGATCTTCGTGGGTACACCTATGACCGTGATGACGTGACCGCGCGTGGTCTGGCGAATGTCTATGCACAGACGCTGGGCACGATCTTCTCCTCGGCGGCCGAGAAGCCGTATGAGGTGGAGTTGGTCGTGGCCGAGGTGGGTGTGACGCCGGAGGGTGACCAGATCTATCGGTTGCCGCATGACGGGTCGATCGTGGATGAGCACGGTTCGGTCGCTGTCGGTGGTAATGCCGAGCTGATCAGTAATTATCTGGATCAGCGTCATCAGGACGGTATGACTCTCGCGGAGGCTCTGAAGCTCGCTGTGCAGGCGTTGTCCCGTGAGTCGAACGGTTCGCAGCGGGAGATTCCCGCGGAGCGGCTTGAGGTCGCGGTGCTGGACCGTACGCGTCCGCAGTCGCGCAAGTTCAAGCGCATCGTCGGCCGTCAGCTGGATCGGCTGCTGGAGGCCGGTGGGGCGGCCACCGAGGCGGAGAGTGCCGAGAACGGCGAGAGCTCCGAGGATTCGGACAGTTCCGAGGAGTAGCCCCCAGGTCCAGTTTCAGTTCTCAGTCTGTGCCCCGGCCCGATCTTTCGGCCGGGGCACAGGGCTTTTGGTGGTGGCTCTCAGGGGGCGCTGGGCGGCGCTGTGGAGCCTCGTACGACGAGCTCGACGGGAATGTCACCCGCTTCCGGTGCACGGCCTTCCAGGACCGCCAGGAGGGCTTGCATGCCCCGTTCACCGAAGAGTTCGGCGTCGAGGCGGACGGTGGTGAGTTCGGGGTCGATGGCGGTGGCGAGGGCGAGGTCGTCGAGGCCGGTGACGGAGATGTCGTCGGGGATGCGCAGACCGAGGCGGCGTGCGGCTTTGTAGGCGCCGGCGGCGAGTTTGTCGTCGTCGCAGACGATGGCGGTGGGGCGGGGGCCCTTGGCGGACAGCGCGGTCATGGTGGCGGTGAGGGCGCCGTCGATGGAGATGGGGGCGCTGACCGTGAGGAGCGAGGTGCCGGGTACCGCGCCGATCCGTGCGGCCAGCTCACGCGCGCGTGCCTCGAAGGTCCAGGAGGCCACGTCGGCGGCGAGGTGGAGGATGCGGCGGTGGCCGAGGCTCAGCAGGTGTTCGGCGACCTGTCGTACGCCGTCGGCGATGTCCAGGTTGACGGTGGCGGCGCCGAGGCTGCCTTCGGGGTTGCTGTCGAGCATGACGAGGGGAAGCTGGTCGCCGCGGATGGCGGTGAGGGCGTCGGCGGCCATGGAGGAGGCGATGACGCCGTCGAGGGCGGCCTGGGCGGAGGCGAAGGGGTCGCGGGCGGGGCCGATGCCTTCGGGGGAGGGGTAGAGGACGACTCCGAAGCCGTGCTGGGCGGCGACGCGGGCGGCGCCGGTGTAGACGCCGGCGAAGAATTCGGTGGTCAGGGCGGGGACGACGAGGAGTACGGTGCGGGTGCGGCCGAGGCGGAGGTTGCGGGCGGCGAGGTTGGGCCGGTAGCCGAGTTCGCGGGCTGCCTGGCGTACGCGTTCGGCTGTGGCCTCGGAGACGCGGCCGCGCCATTTGTCGCCGAGGACGAGGGAGACCGCGGCCTGGGACACGCCCGCGGCTTGGGCGACGTCCCGGCTGGTGGGGCGTGTGCTGCCGTGTGCCACCGTCGGCGTACTCCTTCGTCTGGACTCGTGAACAGCGCACATGGTACGTATGACGGACGACGTTATACGTAAAACTTCAGCGGAGGGGCGGCGCGGCCGATGACCGGCGCATACGTGGAGATCCTCAGGGCGAGGCATGCCGCCCGGTTGCTCGTGGGCACGCTGGTGGGCCGGCTGCCGAACGCTGTCGCCGCGCTCGCCATCATGCTGTTCGTGCGGGCGGAGGGCGGTTCGTACAGCCTGGCCGGGGGGCTGGCGGCCGTGTACGGGGTCGCCAACGCCGTGGGGCAGCCGCTGCTGGGGCGGCTGGTGGACCTGTTGGGCCAGCCGAGGGTGCAGCTGCCCGCCGCGGTCGCCTCGGCGCTGGCGATGGCCGTGTTCGCGTTCGTGGGCATCGGCCCGCTGCCGCTCGCCTACGTGGCCGTCGCGGCCTCCGGGTTGTTCACGCCGCCTCTGGAGGGCGGCCTGCGGGCGCTGTGGTCGTCGGTGCTCCCCAAGGAGGACCAGGTGCACACGGCGTACGCCATGGACGCGGTGGCGCAGGAGGTCATGTTCACCGTCGGGCCCTTGCTGCTGACGCTGTGCACGTCACTGTGGTCGGCGCAGGCGGCACTGCTCGTGCTGAACGTCGTCGGGGTGCTGGGCGCGCTGTCGGTGGTCGTGTCGGCGCCTTCGCGCGCGTGGCGTTCGGCGCCGCGTGAGGCGCACTGGCTGGGGGCGCTGCGTTCGCCGGGGCTGGTGGCGCTGCTGGGCGCGTTCCTGTTCGTCGGTGTGGCGATGGGGTCGATCGCGGTCGCGGCGGTGTCGTACGCGGACGACAACGGCGGTGACGCGGTGTACGGCTGGCTGATGGCGGGGCTGGGGCTGGGCGCGCTGGTGGGTGGCACGGTGTACGGGGCGCGGCAGTGGGGCGGGGAGCCGGCGCGGCGACTGCGGGTGCTGGTGGCGCTTCTGGCGGTGTGTTACCTGCCGCTGATGCTGATGCCGGGGGTGGTGGCCATGACGTTGCTGAGTGTGCTGGCGGGTGTGTTTCTGGCGCCGTGCATCGCGTGTGCCTTCGTGCTGGTCGACCGGCACGCGCCGCGTGGGACGGTCACCGAGGCTTTCTCGTGGCTTGTGACGACGTTCACCGTGGGCGCGTCGGTCGGAACGGGTCTTGCGGGGCCGGTCGTCGAGGCGGGCGGTGCCCTGTGGGGGTTTGCCGTGCCGGGTGCCGCGGGGGCCGTGTCGTTGCTGGTCCTGCTGGGCACCGGACGGGTCCTCGCAGCTCCCGGCAGGGGTGCGGTCGTTGCGGCTTCATCGGAAAATGATCCAAACCGTGCTGTCGAACCCCGTTTCAGCTCAGGGGATCGGGCGTAATGTTCAGTCATGGACCGCCGCATTTTCGGGCTGGAGAACGAGTACGGCGTCACGTGCACGTTCAGGGGACAGCGCCGCCTGTCGCCTGACGAGGTGGCGCGGTACCTCTTCCGCCGTGTCGTGTCATGGGGCCGCAGCAGCAATGTCTTTCTGCGGAACGGCGCACGCCTCTATCTCGACGTGGGCTCACATCCGGAATACGCGACACCCGAATGTGACAACGTGACCGAACTGGTCACCCACGACAAAGCAGGCGAGCGCATTCTCGAAGGACTCCTGGTGGACGCCGAACGACGCCTGCACGAGGAGGGAATCGCGGGCGACGTCTACCTCTTCAAGAACAACACCGACTCGGCCGGCAACTCCTACGGCTGCCACGAGAACTATCTCGTGGCGCGGCACGGAGAGTTCTCCCGGCTGGCGGACATCCTCATTCCGTTCCTCGTCACGCGCCAGTTGCTGTGCGGGGCGGGCAAGGTTCTGCAGACCCCGCGCGGGGCCGTGTACTGCGTCAGCCAGCGCGCGGAGCACATCTGGGAGGGCGTCTCCTCGGCGACGACCCGCTCCCGGCCGATCATCAACACGCGTGACGAGCCGCACGCGGACGCCGAGCGCTACCGTCGCCTGCATGTCATCGTGGGCGACTCGAACATGTCCGAGACGACGATGCTGCTGAAGGTCGGCGCGACCGATCTGGTGCTGCGCATGATCGAGGCGGGCACGGTGATGCGGGATCTGACCCTGGAGAACCCGATCCGGGCGATCCGCGAGGTCAGCCATGACATCACGGGCCGGCGCAAGGTGCGTCTGGCCAGTGGCCGGGAGGCCTCGGCGCTGGAGGTGCAGCGCGAGTACTACGAGAAGGCCGTGGACTTCTGTGAGCGCCGCGGCATCCGTACGGGGACGGTCGAGCAGGTCCTGGAGCTGTGGGGCCGCACGCTGGACTCGATCGAGGCGGAGGACCTCGACCGGATCGGGACCGAGATCGACTGGGTGATGAAGTACAAGCTCATCGAGCGGTACCGGGCCAAGCACAACATGACCATGTCGCACCCGCGGGTCGCGCAGATAGATCTCGCCTACCACGACATCCACCGGCGTCGTGGCCTGTACTACCTGCTGGAGAAGAAGGGTCAAGCGGCGCGTATCTGCAACGACTTGAAGATCTTCGAGGGCAAGTCCGTTCCGCCGCAGACCACTCGGGCCCGGCTGCGCGGCGACTTCATCCGCAGGGCCCAGGAACAGCGCCGGGACTTCACCGTCGACTGGGTGCATCTGAAGCTCAATGACCAGGCTCAGCGCACGGTGTTGTGCAAGGACCCGTTCCGTTCGGTGGACGACCGGGTGGAGAAGCTGATCGCGGGTATGTGACGACCCGTATGTGATCGGCATAAGTGAGCGTCAGGTTCCGCAGGAATTGCCGGAACGCAACACGGGCGCCGTACGTTTCCCGTACGGCGCCCTTCTCACGCCGTAGAGTTGCGCGCACGCCATCCACAAGATCGACTGATTACGAGGCCCCCACCGTGCGCCGTCGCTCACTCCTCATTGCCGTACCCGCAGGAATGGTCACGCTCGCCGCATGCGGCGACGACAAGGACGATTCGAGCAAGGCGAGCGACAGCGCGTCGCCGTCGACTCCGCAGGAGTCGGCAGCGCCGTCGCCGAAGATCGTGGACGGTCCGCTGCCGGCGATCACCGCGGGCACGAAGTTCGACGAGAAGCCGACGGTCGCCAAGGGCAGCGGCGATCCGTCGAAGGACCTCGCGGTGAAGACGGTCATCGCGGGCAACGGCACGACGGTCGTGGAGAACGACTACATCCAGGCCAACTACCTCGGTCAGATCTGGGCCACGGCCAAGGTCTTCGACAACTCCTACGACCGTAAGACGCCCCTGCTCATCCAGCTGTCCCAGGGCCGGATCATCGACGGCTGGCGGTATGCGCTGACGGGCAAGAAGACCGGCAGCCGCGTCCAGATGGCGGTGCCTCCGACCTGGGGTTACGGCGAGCAGGGTGAGCCGCAGGCCGGGATCAAGGGCACCGACACGCTGGTGTTCGTGGTGGACATCCAGGAGACGTTCAACACGAAGAGCTCTGCCAAGGGCACCGAGGTCGCGCAGGACAACACCGACCTGCCCAAGGTCGGCACCAACACCGACGGCAAGGCGCCCTCCCTGGACATCCCCAAGTCGGACCCGCCCAAGAAGCTGGTGGCGAACTACGTCATCGAGGGCGACGGCGACGAGGTGAGCGCCGAGAACACCGTGCTCGTGCAGTACAAGGGCCTGCAGTGGGACACCGGCAAGGAGTTCGACTCGACGTACGCCAACAAGCAGCTCGTGTCGTTCCCGCTGCAGAAGGTCGTCAAGGGCTGGTCGCAGGGCCTGACCGGCAAGAAGGTCGGCAGCCGGGTCCTCATCGTCATTCCGCCGGACCTGGGCTACGGCGACAACCCGCCGCAGGGCAGCGGCATCGCCAAGGGCGCCACCCTGGTGTTCTCGGTGGACATCCTGGCGAAGATGTGACACCGCCCCGGGTGATGAAAGACTGAGAACGTTGCCTTTTCACAACAAGCATGGAGCAGAAGACGTGAGCATCGACAAGCCCGAGATCGACTTCCCGGGCGGCGAGCCCCCGGCGGACCTGGAGATCAAGGACATCTGGGAGGGCGACGGCGCGGTTGCGCAGGAGGGCCAGACCGTCACCGTCCACTACGTGGGCGTGGCCTTCAGCACGGGTGAGGAGTTCGACGCCAGCTGGAACCGCGGTACGCCGTTCCGCTTCCCGCTGGGCGGCGGCCGTGTCATCAAGGGCTGGGACCAGGGCGTGCAGGGCATGAAGGTCGGCGGCCGCCGTCAGCTGACCATCCCGGCGCACCTCGCCTACGGCAACCAGAGCCCGACCCCGGCGATCAAGCCCGGCGAGACGCTGATCTTCGTCGTCGACCTGCTCGGCGTCTGAATCGTCGCGCGTGATCGGCGTACGACCGGACCCGATCCGGCGTGCGACCGGTCCCGACTACCTGGGGCCCATGCCTGTCCGGGCGTGGGCCCTCGGCTTTTGCCGTGCCACTGCGGGGCGGTACGGTCATCCGTCGTAAGCACCATAGGGAAGGCGAAGGGCGTCGATGGCCATTGCCAAGGCCGAGCGGCTCATGAACCTGGCGCTGTGTCTGCTCGGGACGCGGCGGCCGTTGAGCAAGCGCGAGCTGCGTGAGTCCATCGAGGCCTATCTCGAAGCGGGCAGCGACGACTCCTTCAACCGGATGTTCGAGCGCGACAAGGACGATCTGCGCGAGCTCGGCCTGGTCATCGAGACGGTGGAGAACCTCGACGGCGAGGTCGGTTATCTGGCCCGCCGCGACAGCAACCGCCTCCCGCCGATCGCCCTGGACGCCGAGGAGGCCGCCGCCCTGGGGCTGGCCGCGAAGGTGTGGCAGCAGGCCCGGCTGGCGGGCGCGGCCAGCGGCGCCCTGCAGAAGCTGCGTGCGGCGGGGCTGCCCGAGGACGTCGACCCGTATGAGGCGCACGGTGCGCTGGAGCCCCGTATCCCGGTGCACGAGGTCGCGTTCGAGCCGCTGATGCTCGCCTGCCGCGACCGCCGTCCGGTCGTCTTCGACTACCGCAAGGCCACCGCCGCCCGCCCCGAGACCCGGCATGTGGAGCCGTGGGCGCTGGAGTGCTGGCGCGGCCACTGGTATCTGGCGGGCTGGGACCGCGACCGGGGCGCCGAGCGGGTCTTCCGGCTGTCCCGGATCACCGGCAAGGTGCGCTCGCGCGGCACCCGTTTCACGGCCCCGGTGCCCGATGTCGTCACCGTGCGGGAGACCGTGGCGAGCTGGGCGGGGGAGACCGCGGACCGTTCCGCGCTGATCCGGCTGCGTACGGACGCCGGATACCCCCTTCGGGCGAAGGCCACCTCGGTGCGGGAACTCGGGGACGGCTGGGACGAGTTGGAGATTCCGTACGGCCATGGGCTGGATGCCTGGCTGGTGGAGTTCGGGCCGGATGTGGTGGTCCTGGAGCCCGCGGAGCTGCGGGCCGACGTGGTGGACCGGCTGCGTGCCGTGGCCAAGGGCTGAGGGGGAGCGGGAAGACACAGTGGCAGGCAAACCGGTCAGGCCCGTCAACGCCATCGACCAGACCCGGCGGATGCTCTCCCTGGTGACGTATCTGAAGGAGCGTCCCGGTGCCCGCGTGGAGGACGTCGCGCGTGCCTTCGGGATCTCCGAGGACGAGCTGGTCTCCGACCTCGATGTGCTGCCCATGTGCGGCACCAGTTTCCGTGGCGGCGACCTCCTCGACATCGACACCGACGGCGAGCGCATCTGGTGGCACAACCCTGACGCCCTCGGGGCGGAAACGGCCGAGCCGCTGCGCATCGCCGCCGACGAGGCGACCGCGCTGCTGGTGGCCGCGCGGGCGGTGTCCACACTGCCCGGGCTGCGGGAGAGCGACCGGCAGGCACTGCTGCGGGCGACCGCGAAGGTGGAGGCCGCGGCGGGCGAGGCGGCCGGTGCCAGTTCCCGGCTGTCGGTGACGTTCGAGGCCGAGGGCGGTGTCTTCGCCGACGTCGACCGGGCGATCTCCGAGCGCCGGCGGCTGTGGATCCGCTACTACTCGCCGGCCCGCGACGAGGTCACCGAGCGTGAGATCGACCCCATCCGCCTGGTGAGCGTCGGTCACACCTATGTCGAGGCCTGGTGCCGGCGCTCCGAGGCGCGCCGCACCTTCCGGCTCGACCGGGTCGCCGAGATCAAGATCCTGGACGAGCCGGCCGCGCCGCCCGAGATCGAGCTGCGGGACCTGTCCGAGGGGCTGGTGCAGCCCGCCGCCGAGGACCCGGAGGTCGTCGTCGAGGTCGGTCCGGGCGGGCGCTGGGTCGCCGAGTACTACCCGCACGACAGCGCGGATGAGCTTGCCGACGGCGGGCTGCGTATCTCCCTGCGGACGCCCGACCCGGCGTCGCTGCGGCGCCTGGCGCTCCGGCTCGGCCGCGACGGCCGGATCGTGTCGCCGCCCGAGCTGGCCGACAGCGCCCGCCGGGCGGCCCGCGAGGCGCTGGCGGCGTACGACGGCATCGAGGCACAGGACGCTCACGGGGCGCACCCGGTGCGTGACGGACAGTAGGGTCAGGCAATTGGGCAGGCAGTCGGACCAGCAGTGCGACAGGCGGGAGCAAGGGCTTTGAGCGAGTCGGCGACGTCCGGGGTGCGTGAAGTGACGGTGGCGTCCGCGTTCGCGGGGATGAGAAGTGTCACCCCCGTGGTGTTCAAGGCCGGTTGCCCGGACTGCCGGGGCAGCTTCGAACTCGGCGCGAGCGCCCTCAGACTCGCCATCGGCGCGACCAGCCGGACGACCTTCTACTCCTTCACCTGCCCCGACTGCGGCACCTCCGTCCGCAAGCCGGCCGGGGAGCGGATCGTCGAGCTGCTGACCGGCGGCGGGGTCAGCACCCTGCGGCTGCACTCCACGCTGTAGGACGGTCTAGGCTCGGCGTCATGTTCTGGCCGATGTTCGCGGTAGCTGTGGGTTTCCTGGGTCTCGTCGTACTCGGCGTGCTCGCCGTGCGGGTCTTCCTGGAGGCGCAGCGCCTCGGCAGGCAGGTCTCGGACTCGGCCCGACGCATCAGTCGGGCGGCCGACGACCTGGAGCGGGCGACCGTCAGCGCGGCCCGGGCTGTGGACTCGCTGTAGTGCGCTCAAGGATTGGGTGTGAGTCCTTCGCCGTGTGCGTTTTGGGCCACTTCGCCCTGTCAACCTGCTGCCCCTGCCAGGTACGCTGCTGAACTGCGGCCCGAGAGCGAGGCGCGGGTCCGCGGACTGGGAGTATGCACAGGGATTGTCCTGCGTTCACCCCTGAGCGTTACGATCCCTGGCAGCACGGTGGTCGGATGAATGTCCGACCTGCCGGGTATTCGGACCATGTCGCCTCGGTGAAGAAGGTATACAGCTATGGGTAGGCTCGGCCCCACCGAGATCATTCTGATCCTCGTCGTCATCATCCTGCTGTTCGGCGCCAAGAAGCTCCCGGACATGGCCCGCTCCCTCGGCAAGTCGGCCCGCATCCTCAAGAGCGAGGCCAAGGCGATGAAGGACGAGGACAAGTCCGCCGCCCCGGCCGACCCGCCGAACAACACCGGCGACCAGCAGCCCCCGGCTCAGCGCACCATCCAGGCCGCCCCCGGCGACGTGACCAGCTCGCGCCCGGTCAACGAGCCGACGGACACCACCAAGCGCTGACGCAGGGCCGGACGCCTCCGGCCTCCGCACGAGATGAGGACGTGGGTTGCTCAAGTCTGCCCGCAAGAAGGAGAAGGATCCCGAGGGGCGGATGCCCCTCGCGGAGCACTTGCGCGAGCTCCGCAACCGGCTCGTCAAGAGCTTGCTCGCGATCCTTGTCACGACGATCGTCGCGGCCTTCTTCTACAAGGACATCATTCAGTTCTTCACGGATCCCATCCTCCGAGCGGTGGGATGCGAGTACAGCTTCGCGGAGCTGGCCAAGGACCCCAATACCACCCAGTGCGCCCGTATCGTGCAGAACGGCCTGCTGAGCCCGTTCACCCTGGCCCTCACGGTCGCCCTGTCGTCGGGTGTGGTGATGGCCACCCCGGTCTGGCTCTACCAGCTCTGGGGCTTCGTGGCGCCCGGCCTGCACCGCCACGAGAAGAAGTACAGCCTGGCCTTCGTGGGCGCGGGATTCCCGCTGTTCCTCATGGGCGCCTACTTCGCCTACTGGTCGCTGCCCAAGATGGCGTCGGTCATGCTCGAATTCTCGATCATCGGCAGCGACAACCAGTTGCCACTCGATGACCTCCTGCATCTGATCATGCGGATGATCGTCGTCTTCGGCCTCTCCTTCGAACTGCCGTTGCTGCTGGTGATGCTGAACTTCGGCGGTGTCCTGTCCGGCCAGAAGATCGCCGGCTGGTGGCGCGGGATGATCATGGGCATCACGGTGTTCGCGGCGGTCGCCACGCCCAGCACGGACCCGATCTCCATGCTGGCGCTCGCCGGCCCCATCTGGGTCCTGTACTTCGCCGCGGCCGGTATCGCCCTGCTCAACGACAAGCGCCGCGCCCGCCGCGCGGCCGAGGGTCCCGCCGACGACGAGGCCTCCGACCTGGACCTGACCCCCGAGGACATCGGCGAGGTCGAGACGGTCTCCGCGAGCCGTGCGCTGCCCGAGCAGGCGACATCGGAGCGGGACCGGGTCAACGGTTACGACGACGTCACCTGAGACGACCCCGAGCACATGTGACGGCGGCCCGGACGGCATGGTCCGGGCCGCCGTCGCGTGCGGGGCGGCCGTGTGCCGGACGGCCGTGAGCTGTGCGGATCCCCGGTTTGCGGGGAGGCGATCCGGATATTGATCGTCCTGTTGTCAGTGGGGCCCGGTACGCTCGAAAGCACGATGACAGAGGACCTCTCACCGGCCGAGCGGTACGCGGCAGCACGCAGGCGCGCTGTCGAGCAGGCCACCGCGCTCGCCTCCTTCCGCGAGATGTACGACTTCGGCCTCGACCCCTTCCAGATCGAGGCGTGCCAGGCGCTTGAGGCGGGCAAGGGCGTGCTGGTGGCGGCGCCCACCGGCTCAGGCAAGACGATCGTGGGCGAGTTCGCCGTCCACCTCGCCCTGATGCAGGGCAAGAAGTGCTTCTACACCACGCCCATCAAGGCGCTGTCGAACCAGAAGTACGCCGACCTGTGCCGCCGTTACGGCAACGGCATGGTCGGCCTGCTCACCGGCGACAACAGCGTCAACCCCGACGCCGCCGTGGTCGTGATGACCACCGAGGTGCTGCGGAACATGCTGTACGCCGGGTCGCAGACCCTCCTCGGCCTCGGCTATGTGGTCATGGACGAGGTGCACTACCTCTCCGACCGGTTCCGCGGCGCCGTATGGGAAGAGGTGATCATCCACCTTCCCGAGTCGGTCACCCTCGTCTCGCTGTCGGCGACCGTGTCCAACGCCGAGGAGTTCGGCGACTGGCTCGACACCGTCCGCGGTGACACCGAGGTGATCGTCTCCGAGCACCGGCCCGTGCCGCTGTTCCAGCACGTGCTCGCCGGGCGGCGGATGTACGACCTGTTCGAGGAGGGCGAGGGCCACAAGAAGGCCGTCAACCCCGACCTCACCCGGCTGGCCCGGATGGAGGCCCAGCGGCCGTCGTACCAGGACCGCAGACGCGGGCGCGCCATGCGCGAGGCCGACCGGGAGCGGGAGCGCAGACAGCGCTCCCGGGTGTGGACGCCGGGGCGTCCCGAGGTCATCGAGCGGCTCGACGCCGAGGGCCTGCTGCCCGCCATCACCTTCATCTTCAGCCGCGCCGCCTGCGAGGCCGCCGTACAGCAGTGCCTGTACGCGGGACTGCGGCTGAACGACGACGAGGCGCGGGAGAAGGTGCGTGCGCTCGTCGAGGAGCGCACCGCCTCCATCCCGACCGAGGATCTCCATGTCCTCGGCTACTACGAGTGGCTGGAGGGCCTGGAGCGCGGTATAGCCGCTCACCACGCGGGCATGCTGCCGACCTTCAAGGAGGTCGTCGAGGAACTGTTCGTGCGCGGCCTGGTGAAGGCCGTGTTCGCCACGGAGACGCTCGCGCTCGGCATCAACATGCCCGCGCGGTCGGTGGTGTTGGAGAAGCTCGTCAAGTGGAACGGCGAGCAGCACGCCGACATCACCCCGGGCGAGTACACCCAGCTGACGGGGCGTGCGGGGCGGCGTGGCATCGACGTCGAGGGTCATGCCGTGGTGCTGTGGCAGCGGGGGATGAGCCCGGAGCACCTCGCGGGGCTCGCCGGCACCCGGACCTATCCGCTGCGCTCCAGCTTCAAGCCGTCGTACAACATGGCGGTCAACCTCGTCGAGCAGTTCGGCCGGCACCGGTCGCGTGAGCTGCTGGAGACGTCCTTCGCGCAGTTCCAGGCCGACAAGTCGGTCGTCGGGATCTCGCGCCAGGTGCAGCGCAACGAGGAAGGGCTCAGCGGTTACAAGGAGTCCATGACCTGCCACCTCGGGGACTTCGAGGAGTACGCGCGGCTGCGCCGCGAACTCAAGGACCGCGAGAACGAGTTGGCCCGGGAGGGGGTGGCGCAGCGGCGCGCGGAGGCCGCGGTCGCGCTGGAGAAGCTGAAGCCGGGCGACGTCATCCATGTGCCGACCGGCAAGTACGCCGGTCTCGCCCTGGTGCTGGACCCCGGGCTGCCCGCCGGGCGGTCCAACGGTCACCGCGGCTTCGAGCACCACGACGGGCCGCGCCCGCTCGTCCTGACCGCCGAACGGCAGGTCAAGCGGCTGGCGTCCATCGACTTCCCGGTGCCCGTCGAGGCGTTGGAGCGGATGCGGATCCCGAAGTCCTTCAACCCGCGCTCCCCGCAGTCCCGTCGGGACCTCGCGTCCGCGCTGCGCACCAAGGCCGGGCACATTTCGCCGGACCGGCAGCGCAAGCGGCGCTCCCAGGCGGCCGACGACCGTGAGATCGAGCGGCTGCGCAAGGCCCTGCGCGCGCACCCCTGCCACGGCTGCAACGACCGTGAGGACCACGCCCGCTGGGCCGAGCGCTACCACCGGCTGCTGCGGGACACCTCGCAGCTGGAGCGCCGTATCGAAGGCCGCACGAACACCATCGCGCGGACCTTCGACCGCATCGTCGCGCTCCTGACCGAGCTGGACTATCTGCGCGGCGACGAGGTCACCGAGCACGGCAAGCGGCTCGCCCGCCTGTACGGCGAACTCGATCTGCTGGCCAGCGAATGCCTGCGGGAGCGGGTGTGGGAGGGCCTCGGCCCGGCCGAACTGGCCGCCTGTGTCTCGGCGTTGGTGTACGAGGCGCGGGTCGGGGACGATGCGATGGCTCCGAAGCTGCCGTCCGGCAAGGCCAAGGCCGCGCTCGGCGAGATGGTCCGGATCTGGGGGCGGCTGGATGCCCTGGAGGAGGATTTCCGGATCAACCAGACCGAGGGCGTCGGGCAGCGTGAGCCCGACCTCGGCTTTGCCTGGGCCGCGTATATGTGGGCCAGCGGCAAGGGGCTGGACGAGGTGCTCCGGGAGGCCGAGATGCCGGCCGGGGACTTCGTGCGGTGGTGCAAGCAGGTGATCGACGTGCTGGGGCAGATCTCGGCGGCTTCTCCCGTGGAGGGGTCGACTGTGGCGAAGAATGCGCGGAAGGCTGTGGAGGGGCTGCTGCGAGGGGTTGTCGCCTACTCGTCGGTGGGGTGAAAGGCATGAAGTCATCGGAGGATGATCAGTTGCTGCGTCGCTCGGGTCATCGCCACGTAGCGGTCCACCGCTCCCTCGATTCCCTCGCCGCACTTCTCCGGGGCCACCAGGACGACCAGGTCGAACTCCAGCCCCTTCGACAGCTCCGGAGTCAGTGACCGGACTCGTTCCGTCGGCTGGAAGCCGGGGTCGCCGATCACGCAGGCGACCCCCTCGGCATGAGTCGCCAGCCAGGCCGCCAGGATCGCGTCGCGGTCCGACACGGAACCGTGGACGACAGGGAGGCCACCGCTGCGGATCGACGTCGGCACGTTCGCGTCGGGCAGGGCTGCGCGGATGACCGGCTCGGCCTCGGTCATGATCTCTTCCGGTGTGCGGTAGTTGATGCTCAGGGAGGCCAGGTCGATCCGGTCGAGGCCGATCCGGTTCAGGCGTTCCTGCCAGGACTCGGTGAAGCCGTGCCTGGCCTGGGCGCGGTCGCCGACGATGGTGAAGCTCCGGGACGGGCAGCGCAGCAGCAGCATCTGCCATTCGGCGTCGGTGAGTTCCTGGGCCTCGTCCACGACGATGTGGGCGAACGGGCCGGCGAGCAGGTCCGGGTCGGTGGTGGTGAGTTCGGACTCGTCGACCAGGCTGACCTGGGCGTCCTGGCCCCGCAGCATCGTCACCAGGCCCTCGCCGTCGTCGGTGTCGGCGCCGGAGGAGGACGTCGCCTCGATGAGGTTGTCGACCACTCGGGTCATGCGCTCGCGCTGGGCGGCGAGGATGCTCGCGTGCCGGCGCCGGCGGCGGGCCTCCTCCGGGTCGCCGAGCCGTTGCCGGGCCGCGTCCAGGAGCGGCAGGTCGGACACCGTCCAGGCCTGAGGGTCGGCGCGCTGGAGCTTCTGGACGTCGTCGCGGTCCAGCCAGGGCGCGCACATTCGCAGGTACGCCGGCACCGACCACAGGTCCGAGACGAGGTCGGCCGCTTCGAGCAGGGGCCACGCGCGGTTGAAGGCCGTGAGCAGCTCCCTGTTCTGCCGCAGCGACCTCAGGACCAGCTCCGTCGAGACCTCGCCGTCGTCCCCCGAGGCGTCACCTCCGTGCTTGTCCACCAGGATCGTGAGCAGCTCCTCCCAGACCTGCTCGCGAGCCTCGTTGTGCGGCGTACCGGGTTCCGCCGCGTCGAACGCCGTGGCCCAGTCGCCGGCGCTCAGCCGGACGTCGGACCAGTGGGTCGTGACCGTCATGCCCTTGGCGGGCGGCTCCTCGTAGAAGCGGACGGCCTTGTCGATCGCCTTCACCAGCTCCGCGGACGACTTCAGACGGGCCACCTCGGGGTCGGCCTCGACCTCCGCCGTCGCTCCCTCGGCGACGAGGTCCCGCAGGATGCAGGTCTGCACGCCCTCCTCGCCGAGGCTGGGCAGGACATCGGAGACGTAGGCCAGGTAGGGCCGGTGCGGGCCGACGAACAGGACGCCGCCCCGACGGTGACCGAGACGGGGGTCGGCGTGCAGGAGGTAGGCGGAGCGGTGCAGGGCGACGACCGTCTTGCCCGTGCCGGGGCCGCCGTCCACGACGAGTGCGCCGCGTGATCCCGCGCGGATGATGGCGTCCTGGTCGGCCTGGATGGTGCCGAGCACATCGCGCATCCGGGGCGACCGGTTGCCGCCCAGACTGGCGATGAAGGCGGACTGGTCGTCCAGTGCGGCATGCCGTTCGAGTCCGTCCGGGGTGAACACCTCGTCCCAGTAGTCGCCGATCCGGCCGTCGCTCCAGCGGTACCTGCGGCGGCTCGCCAGCCCCATCGGGTTGGCGTGGGTGGCGCCGAAGAACGGCTCGGCCGCGGGGGAACGCCAGTCGACCAGCAGCCGGCGGCCCTCGCGGTCGGTGAGGCCGAGCCGTCCGATGTACACGGGCTCGGCGTCGTCCGCGCCGACCATGTGGCCCAGGCACAGGTCCAGGCCGAAGCGGCGCAGTGCGCGCAGACGCGCGGTCAGCCGGTGGACCTCGGTGTCCCGGTCCATGGCGTGCCGGCCCAGGCCGCCGGGCGCCCTGCGTGCGGCGTCGAGCAGATCGGACACCTCGGCGATCGACTGCTCCAGGCACTCCCCAAGCGCCGCGAAGTACCGCTCGTCGTCGGCGATCAGCGCCGGGTCGGCCTTGGCGGACAGGCGGTCGGGCAGGGCGAAGGCGCTGGTGGTCAGGGGGTTCACAGAGAGTGGCTCCGATCTGCGGTGGGGCGCGTTTCCCGGCCGATCAGTTCGAGCAGCAGCTTCGCCGCCGTCGCCGCGCCGTCGGTGCGCATCGCGGCGGCGACGGCGGCGGCTCGGGTACTGGTCTCGGGGGTCAGGGCCACCTTGAGGGCGGCCGACAGGGACTCGAAGGTCGGCGTCGGGCCGTCGTGTGCCGCGCCGATGCCCAGCTCGGCCACCCGGCCCGCCCAGTACGGCTGGTCCACCAGCTGGGGGACCACCACCTGAGGTGCCCCGGCCAGGGCGGCCGTCGTGGCCGTGCCCGCGCCGCCGTGGTGGACGACGGCGGCCACGCGGGGGAACAGCGCCTGGTGGCTGACGTCGCCGACGACGAAGCAGTCGTCCCGGTCGTCGATCAGCGCCAGGTCCGCCCAGCCGCGTCCGACGAGCACACGACGGCCCTGCGCGCGGACCGCCTCGACGGCCACCCGGGCGACATCCGTCGACTCCCGCATGGGCATGCTGCCGAAGCCGACGTACACCGGCGGCGCACCGGCCTCCAGGAACTCCACCAGTTCGGCCGGCAGCGGGCGCTCGTCCGGCAGGATCCAGGCGCCGGTCTGCACGACACCGAGGTCCGCCGGCTCCTGCCAAGGGCCCAGCACCGGGTCCGCCGCCAGCCACGGACGGTCGGTGAAGACATGGCTGATGACGTCGTCCACCGGCGGGCGGCCGACCGACTCCCGCAGAGCGTCGATCCCCGGGCCGTACAGGGTGTTGAAGCTCTGGGCGTTGAAGTCCCACAGCGCCCGGTTGTCGGTCACGTCCGCGGGGAGCGGACGGCCGGGCAGCGGGTGCGGGGCATGGTGCGGCGACGGCAGCATGGTCGGGAAGCAGGCGACGTACACGAAGGGGATGCCCAGATCGGCGGCCACCTCCCGCGCCCCCGCCACGGCCGGGACCAGGCCGGTCGCCACCACCGCGTCACATCCCTCGGCCGCCGCGGCGACCACCTCGTACTGCGCTGCGGCCAACGCCGCCGCCCGCCGCGGCAGCCCCTCCGGCGTCGGCGTCTTCGTCCCGGTCACCAGCGTGCGCACCGGGTCGGCGGCCGGGACCAGCTCCACCCCGACACGGGCCAGCAGCTTCGCGAACTCCTCGTCCGACGGCGCGCACACCCGCACCTCCACGCCGAGTTCCCGCAACCGCACCGCCAGCGCCGCCATCGGCTGGACGTCCCCGCGCGACCCGTACGTCGACAACAACACCCGCACTGTGTGACCCCCGCCTTCCGCGAATTCCGCCTACGGCCGGAGATTCTGCGGTACGACGGGGGCCTTGCCGCAAGCCCCCCAGTGCGCTATAAGTTGAGAGTGGCAAGGAGTGGGGTGACCTCCTTGCCCTTGTTGCTTTCCGGCCCCGTTCGTCAGCGGCCACCCGCGAGATACGCCCGCCAGCCCCCGTACGACGTGATGTCCTCGGCATCCGTGAGCGCCGCCGGCTCGCACAGGAACCCCGGGACATGGCTGCCGTCCGCCAGCTCCACCCGGCCCAGCGCCATCGGACGGGGCAGCTCGGCGAGGAGCCGCCCCAGCCCCTCGGCCGGCAGCCGCCACACCTCGGCCTCGATCGCGGCACCCCCTCCGCCGGCCCCGACATGGACCAGGCCCGGCTTGGGCGGCGTCGTGGACAGGGCGTGCAGGCGGTACACCGGCGCCGTGGCGGTCGTACGGTCCAACTGGGCGCCCAAAGCGCGGAGTTGGGGGTTGAGGGGCTGCTCCGAGAGGTGGGCGCCGACCACGGCGAGACGGACCTCGGGGCGGAGCAGGGCGGCGATCCGGGCCAGCCGTTCGTCCGTGAACGCGGGGCCGATCAGCATCACGCCGAAGGGCAGGCCGTTCACCTCACCGGCGGGGACGGCGACCGCGGCCTGGTCGAAGAGGTTGGTGGAGTTGGTGAAACGGCCCAGGCGGGCGTTGGCCCCCACCGGGTCGGCGGCCACCTCGGCGAGGGTGGGGTGGCCGGGCGTCGTCGGGAGCAACAGGGCGTCCGCGTCCGCGAGTTCGGCCTCTGCGCGGGCACGCAGCGCGGCCAGCCGGTCCTGGTCGGCGAAGAGCCGGTGGGCCGGGATGTCGCGGGCGCGGCTGATGATGCCGGCGACGGTGGGATCGAGGGTGTCGTCGCCCGCCGCCAGCGCCTTGTCGACAAAGCTCCCCACGGCCGTGTAGCGCTCGGCGACGAAGGCGCCCTCGTACAGCAGGGCGGCGGCCTCGGTGAAGGGGGTGAGGTCGACGGTGCGGATGTCGGCGCCGGCGGCGCGCAGCTGCCGTACCGCTGCCTGGTACGCCTCGGCCCAGCCCTGGTCCAGCTCGCCGAGCTGCCGCGCGGGCGGGACCGCGACGCGCCACGGTCCCGGTGTGCGCTGGGGGAGCAGGGGCAGGGCGCGGCCGGGCGGGGACGCCATGAACGACAGGGCCTGCTCGGCCTCCGGCAGCGTCCGCGCGAACACCGTGACGCAGTCGAGGGACGCGCAGGCCGGGACGACGCCCCGCGTCGGGACGAGACCGCGGGTCGGTTTGAGGCCGACGATGCCGTTGAAGGCGGCCGGGACCCGGCCCGAGCCGACGGTGTCGGTGCCGAGCGCGAAGTCGACGATGCCGAGCGCTGTCGCCGTGGCTGAGCCGGAACTGGAACCGCCGCTGATCCTGGACGGGTCGTGGGCGCCCCGGACGGCGCCGTAGGGGGAGCGGGTGCCGACCAGGCCCGTCGCGAACTGGTCCAGGTTCGTGGTGCCGAGCGCGATCGCCCCGGCCGCGCGGAGACGGGCGACGACCGGGGCGTCGGCCCCAGGGAAGTAGGCGTACGACGGGCAGCCCGCGGTCGTGGGCAGGCCCGCGACGTCGATGTTGCCCTTCGCCGCGAACAGGCGCCCGGTGAGGGGAAGCCGCTCTCCGGCGGACACCCGCTCGTCGATCAGCCGGGCCTCCGCCTCGACCTCCTCCCGCGGACGCAGGTCGATCCAGATCTCGGGGCGGTCCACGGCCTCGATGCGGGCGTAGGCGGCGCGGACGCGCAGGAGGGCGGTGGACATGCAGTGCTCCTTGACTGTCAGCTCACGGATCCGGCAGTGGAGTCGGTGGCCGGCGCGAGGACCACCAAGGGCGTCCCCGCCTCGACCTGATCGCCGGGCCCGACCAGGACCTCCACGACCACGCCGGTCATCGGCGCGTGCACCCCGGACTCCATCTTCATCGCCTCCAGGGCGAGCAGCGGCTGTCCGGCCGCCACGTCGTCACCCGGCCGGACGCTCAGCTGCCAGACGGACGCCGCGAACTCGGCCTCGACCAGCCGCCCGCCGGCCGGGACGGTCACCTCCAGCGCGGCCGCGACCGGTGCCGTCTCCGCCTCCGCCCGGGCGAACTCGCCGGCCGCCTCCCAAGCCTCCCGCTCCGCCGCGAAGGCGGCCCGCTGCCGAGACCGGAACCGCGCGATCGACCCGGCGTTCCGATCAAGGAAGGCCCGGTACCCGGCGAGCGAGAAGGTGCCCTCCTCGATGCGCGGCACGAACCGCCCGGACTTGATGTCCGCCCGCAGCTCCAGCAGCTCCTCGGCGTCCACCGGATACCACCTGATCCGGTCGAAGAACCACAGCAGCCAGGGCGACCCCGGCTCGAACGCCCCGCGCTGCTGCCACGCCGACCACACCTGGGTCGTACGGCCCACGAACTGGTAGCCGCCGGGGCCCTCCATGCCGTAGACGCACAAATAGGCGCCGCCGATACCGACCGAGTTCTCCGCGGTCCAGGTGCGCGCCGGGTTGTACTTCGTGGTCACCAGACGGTGCCGTGGGTCCAGCGGGGTCGCCACCGGGGCGCCCGGATAGACATCGCCCAGCCCCAGGACCAGGTACTCCGCGTCGAAGACCGTGCGGTACACGTCCTCGACCGAAGCGAGGCCGTTGACGCGGCGGATGAACTCGATGTTCCAGGGGCACCAGGGCGCGTCGTCGCGCACGCCGGCCATATGGCGGGCGATGGCCTCGCGGGTGGCCGGGTCGTCCCAGGAGAGGGGGAGGTGGATGGTGCGGGAGGGGACGACGAGCTCGTCGGTGGGCGGCAGGGATGCCACCATCTCCCGTACGTCGGCGAGGAGTTCGTGCTGGGGCAGCCTGCCCGGGTCCGTCTGGATCTGCAGGGAGCGGATGCCCGGAGTGAGGTCGGTGATCCCGTCCAGGTCCGTCTCGGCGACCGCCTCCATCAGCGCGTGGACGCGCATCCGCAGGGCCAGGTCCAGCTGCATCGGCCCGAACTCGATCAGCAGGTTGTCGTCCCCGCCGCGGCGGTAGGTCACATCGCCGTCCCGGGCCAGCACACCGCCGTCGGCGATCCGAGGGCGCGGCGATCCGTCGGCCCGCACGGGCAGGAACCGCACCCGGTCGCCCGGCCGCAGCTGCCCCAGCTTCCAGCGCTCCTTGCTGATCACCGTCGCCGGGCACACGAACCCGCCCAGCGACGGGCCGTCCGGGCCGAGCAGCACCGGCATGTCGCCGGTGTAGTCGACGGCGCCGACCGAGTACGGCGTGTCATGGATGTTGGACGGGTGCAGACCCGCCTCGCCGCCGTCGGCGCGCGCCCAGCGCGGTCTGGGGCCGACGAGCCGTATGCCGGTGCGCGCGGAGTTGAAGTGGACCTTCCAGCCGGCGGCGTAGAAGTCGCGGATGTCGTCCTCGGTGAAGAACTCCGGTGCGGCGTGCGGCCCTTCGACGGCCCCCTCCACGCCCTGGAAGAAGGACAGCGACGAGGCAGGTCCCGGGGCTCCAGACCGTTCTTCGCGGCGGCCACCTTGAACAGCTCGCGGCCCGCGGGGGAGGGGGACTGCGCGGTGCCGTCGCCGTAGCGCCCGGTGTTGCGTACGAGGGTGGAGGTGCCGCACAGCGCGTCGTGCCGGCCGGAGCTGTCGGCGACGACGGAGGCGAGGACGCGGCCCTGGTCGGACAGCAGCAGGCGGCCCTCGCCGAGGTAGGCGTTCCACTGCGGTACGTCAGGTGGGCCGGGAAGCCGACGGGTCGGCCGCCCGCGGGTCGCCCGGTGGCCCGACAGCGGGCTGGAGCCGCGTGCCGAACTCCTTGCGGCCGCCGCCGAGTTGTTCACCACCCGGGGCTACTCCGCCGCCACCACCCGCGCCGTCGCCGAACGCGCCCGCATGCGCCAGGCGTCGATGTACCACTACGTCTCCGGCAAGGATGAACTCCTCGCCGAACTCCTGGAGTCCACGGTCACGCCCTCGCTCGCGTACGCCCGTGAGCTCCTAGCCGACGACACGATCCCGGCCGAGGACCGGCTGCGGCAGCTGTGCCGCGCCGACGTGGAGCTGCTGTGCGCCGGACCGCACAACCTCGGCGGGCTGTACCTGCTGCCCGAGGTGCGCGCCGAACGCTTCGCCGGCTTCCATGCCGTGCGCGCCGAACTCAAGGATGCCTACCGCCAGTTGCTCGCCGCCACAGCCGCGGGCGGCGCGCTCGCGAAGGGCGAGCTGGATCTGCGTACCGACCTGGTCTTCGGGCTGATCGAAAGCGTCATCCTCGTCCACCGCTCCGATCCGGAGCGCCCGGTGTCGGTTTTCGCCGAAGCGACGGCGGACGCGGCACTGCGCATCGCGGGGATCTGAACGTTTTCACCCATCACGGTGAGTGCCTTTCGCACACCCGAACGCCGTAACGCACCGTGTTCGAATGTATGCCAAGCGTATAAATGGAGCCGAGAGTACTACCGCCGTGCACCCCATTTCAGGTGCTTGCTGAATATGACACGGCGATGATCCGGTCGGACTAAGCTCGCCCGCAGCGCACCGAGTTGAGGCGTATTCGTGCGCTTGTTCCCAAACATGCAGAAGATTCCGACATACCCATGAAGTACCCCGCTGCAAGCTCCGCCTACACCCACCCGATTCATTTCAGAGGGCCCACATGGTGAGCGTTCAATCCCCGACCCGTCGCCGTGAACTTCCGTACGCGCGCGTCCTGTTGCTGCCCGCCATAGTGATGGCCGCGGCAACCGGAGCCGCCGTCGCCGTAGTGACGGAGCCGGCTCGGACGGCCGTCGGCGTGTGCGGTGCCGTGGCCTTGCTGCTGGTGCTGGCATCCGCGGCCGAAGCAGCACGCCGCGGCCGCGTTTTGCGGGACCTGCGGGCCGAGCACGCCCGTCACACCGCGTATCTGGAACGGCGCGTCGTCGCCCACGACGAGGAGACGGCCCGGCTCGCCACGGAGATCACCCCCGCCGCGATCCACCGGCTGCGCTGCGGCGCTTCACCCTATGAGGTGATGCGCGACCTCGGCGAGATCGACCCGTCGTACACCCGGCTCTCCCGGGTGCAGCTCGGGTTGGTGGAGTCGATGCTCGACATCGTCGACCACGAGGAGGCCCTGCGCGACTCCGCCCAGCGCTCCTTCGTCAACATCGCCCGCCGGGTCCAGTCGATCGTTCACCAACAGGCCGTGGAACTGAGGGAGATGGAGGAGGACCACGGCCGTAACCCCGAGGTCTTCGACGACCTCCTGCGCATCGACCACGGCACCATGCTGATCGGCCGCCTCGCCGACTCCATCTCGGTGCTCGGCGGCGGTCGCCCGGGACGGCAGTGGCCCGAGCCCGTCCCGCTGTACAGCGTGCTGCGCGGCGCCATGTCCCGGATCCTGGAGTACCGCCGGATCAGCCTGGACTCCATCGCCAAGGTCAACATCGCCGGCGTCTCCGTCGAGCCGATCATCCACGCCGCGGCCGAACTCCTCGACAACGCCACCCGCTACTCGCCGCCCCAGACCAAGGTGCACGTCACCGCCACCGAGGTGCAGACCGGCGTGGCGATCGAGATCGAGGACGCCGGCGTCAGCCTCAGCGAGGAAGCCCGCGCCAGGGTCGAGGGCATGCTCGAACAGGCCAAGCAGGGCACCGACCTCCAGGACCTCGGCGAGTCCCCGCGCCTTGGCCTGGCCGTCGTCGGCCGGCTGTGCACCGCCTACAACATGCAGGTCTCACTGCGGTCCTCCGCGTACGGCGGTGTCCGTGCCGTCCTCGTGGTGCCGCGCGACATGATGACCACCGACCCCGCGCCCGGGCTCGCCCATGGCATCGGTGCCGGGTCGGCGCCCAAGGCCGACGACCCCGACGCGCTCGAAGGTCCCAAGCGCGCCCCCAAGAAGCGGCGTCCCACCAGCCCGAAGATCACCGCCGCGGTCTCCCTGGAGGACGACGTCCCCGTCGTCACCGAATGGACCGCCAACGGGCTGCCGCAGCGTCGCAGCCGGGTCAAGACGCCGCTCAGCAAGCGGCTCGCCGAGCAGGCGGCCATCGAGCAGGCCGAACGCGAGGGCCGGCCCACCATCTGGTCGACGCGCAAGGCCGAGCCCGAGCCCGAGCCGGCGGAGGACGAGCCCGTACCCGGAGCCTGGGTCGAGGCGTTCTGGAACGGGCTCAAGGACAAGCCCGACCCGCTCACTCTCCAACCGCGAACCCAACCGGCCCGCCCCGAGGCCGATGACGAGGGGGACCTCAAGTGATCCAGCAGCGCGCCAACTTCGACTGGATGCTCAAGGAGCTCCACGACGGCGTACCGGGCATCCAGATGATCGTGGTGCTCTCCGCCGACGGACTGCGCATCGCCCGGTACGGCGGCGATCCGGACACCGCCGACCGTGTCGCCGCGGCCTGCGCCGGCCTGCAGAGCCTGGCGAGCGCCGTCGCCTCGGAGATCCCGAAGAGCGACGGCAAGATGAAGATGGTCCTGATCGAGATCAACGGCGGCTACTTCTATCTGATGGCCGCCGGCGCCAACGCCTATCTCGCCGTGCTCTCCGACACGTTCGCCGAGCCCGGCCGGATGAGCAACCGCATGTCCGACCTCGTCGCCCGCATCGGCGCCCACCTCACCAGTCCGCCCCGCCGCAACGGGCAGACCGTATGACTCCTCCGCAACGCCAGCGGCGATTCCTGAGTAAACAACTGCCCCCGCCACCGCCCGCCGCCAAGCCCGGGGATCAGAAGCACCCGGAACGGCTCTTCGTGGTGGCCGGCCCGGACGGCGGTGAGCGCGACGGCGACCTCGACCTCGTCACGTTAATCGTGGCGCGCGCCGACCCCCCGCCTGCCTCCAGCCCGGAGCAGTCGGCGCTGCTCCGGCTCTGTACCACCCCTCTGTCCGTGGTCGAGCTCTCGGCCTATCTCAACCTGCCGTTCAGCATGATGACGGTCCTGCTCACCGACATGCTGACGGCCGGACTGGTGACGGCGCGCGCCCCGATCGTGCGCCAGGCCGTCGCCGACCGTTCACTTCTCGAAGCGGTGATGCATGGACTTCAAAGGCTCTGAGATCATCCCCGGTCCACGGACCGAGGACCAGCTGCCGCACACGGCCGAGGCCGCGGTCAAGATCGTGATCGTGGGCGGCTTCGGTGTCGGCAAGACGACCATGGTCGGCTCGGTCAGTGAGATCAGGCCACTGACCACCGAAGAGACCATGACGCAGGCCGGCATCGGCGTCGACGACAACTTCGGCTCGGACACCAAGACGGCCACCACCGTCGCGATGGACTTCGGCCGCATCAGCATCACCGAGCAGCTCGTGCTGTACCTCTTCGGCACCCCCGGTCAGGAACGCTTCTGGTTTCTGTGGAACGGGCTGTTCGAGGGTGCGCTGGGCGCGGTCGTGCTGGTCGACACCCGCCGCCTGGAGGTCAGCTTCGACGTCATAGGGCGGCTGGAGGAGTGCGGCGTGCCCTTCGTGGTGGCCGTCAACACCTTCCCGGACGCGCCTCGTTACGCCCTCTCCGAACTCCGTACGGCACTCGATCTGCCCGAGGAGATCCCCATCGTGGAAGTCGACTGTCGCCGCCGGGCCTCCAGCCGCGACGTCCTGATGACCCTGATGCACTTCCTGCACGCGCTGGCGACGTCGAAGGCTCCGGCGTGAGCCATGTACCGACCGAGCCGTACCCCCTCACCTTCTTCCTGCACACCGGAACCACTTCAGCTTCGGAGCGACCATCGTGACGCCTGAATCTCTCTTCCCGACCGGCACGGGTGAGCCCATGGCCACCCCGCCCCCCGGCTGCCCCGCGCACGGCATCGGCACCGGCGGACTGCGCCGGCTGTACGGCCCCGACGCGGAGGACCTGCAGGCCGTGTACGAGAAGCTCCGTGCCGAGCACGGCGCCGTGGCTCCCGCGCTGCTGCACGAGGACGTGCCGGTCTGGGTGGTGCTCGGCCACGCCGAGAACCTGCACACGGTGCGTACTCCCTCGCAGTTCTCCCGTGACACCCGGTTGTGGACCGCCCTGCAGGACGGCACGGTCAAGCCCGATCACCCGCTGATGCCGATCATCGCCTGGCAGCCCATCTGCTGCCACGCCGAGGGCGACGAGCACTTGCGGCTGCGCGGCGCGGTCACCGGCGCCATGTCTACCATCGACCACCGGGGCATCCGCCGCTACATCAACCGCGCGACCCAGGAACTCGTCAACAGGTTCTGCGAGGAGGGCAGGGCCGATCTGGTCAGCCAGTTCGCCGAGCATCTGCCGATGGCGGTGATGTGCGAGGTCCTGGGCATGCCGGACGAGTACAACGACCGGATCGTGCAGGCCGCCCGCGACATGCTCAAGGGCACCGAGACCGCCATCGCCAGCAACGCGTACATCATGGACGTCCTGATGCGGCTCACCGTCAGCCGCCGGGCCGAACTCAAGGACGACTTCACCAGCCATCTGATCAACCACCCGGCGCGGCTCACCGACGAGGAGGTCGGCCAGCACCTGCGGGTCGTCCTGATCGGCGCGTACGAGACCACTGCCAACCTGCTCGCCAACGTGCTGCGGGTGGTACTCACCGACCCGCGGTTCCGCGCCCAGCTCAAGGGCGGCGAGATGACGGTGCCGGAGGCGGTCGAGCAGTCCCTGTGGGACGAGCCGCCGTTCAGCACCATCTTTCCCTACGTCGCCAAGCAGGAGACCGAACTGGGCGGCCAGCGCATCCGTAAGGGCGACGGCCTCGTCTTCGCCATCGCGCCGGGCAATGTGGACCCGCGAGTCCGCCCGGACCTCAAGGCCAATATGCAGGGCAACCGCTCGCACCTCGCCTTCAGCGGTGGCCCGCACGAGTGCCCGGGCCAGGACATCGGCCGCGCCATCGCCGAGGTCGGCGTGGACGCGCTGCTGACCCGCCTCCCGGATGCCCAACTCGCCTGCGCGGAGGACGAGCTGCGCTGGCGGTCGTCCATCATGAACCGGCACCTGGTGGAACTGCCGGTCAAGTTCGCGCCCAAGCCCCAGCAGGACGTCAAGCAGCGCCCCTCCATCAACCCCGCGACGCAGCAGCAACGTACGACCAACTGGCAGGCCAGCGTGCCGCAGCCACAGCCCACAGTCGCGCAGCCCGCTGCTCCGACGCCGGCGGCGATGCCCGTACCGGCCCGTCGGCCGGGCGTGTTCCGGCGCATCCTGCGCTGGTGGCGCGGCGACTGAGCCGACCGGGGCGCCGAGGCTACTCGGCCCACTCCTCGTACGACGACCAGGCCTGCAGCACACGCGGGCTGACGAACCGGTGCTCGCGCCCCGTGACCGGATCGGTGAACTCCAGGACCCGCGCCAGCAGTTGGAGCGGGCGCCGGAAGTCACCGTCCGCCACGGGGCCGGTCACCACGGGATAAAGGGGATCGCCGAGGATCGGCACCCCCAAGGTGCTCATGTGCACCCGGAGCTGGTGCGTCTGCCCGGTGTGCGGCCTCAGCCGATAGCGAGCCAGTCCGTCGCCACGGCGTTCCAGCAACTCCACGTCGCTGACGGCATTGGGCTCGCCCTCGACCTCGCGCGCCGCCATGACCCCACGCTCCTTGACGATCCGGCTGCGCACGGTGCGCGGCAGGTCCAGTGCGGGCTCGTACGGGGCCACCGCCTCGTACTCCTTCGCCACCCGCCTGCCGCTGAACAACGACTGGTAGGCGCCGCGCTCCTCGGGCCGCACGGTGAACATGACCAGTCCCGCTGTCAGCCGGTCCAGCCGGTGCGCCGCGCCCAGCGTCGGAATGCCCAACTGCCGCCGCAGCCGCGCCAGGGCCGTTTCTGCCACATGACTACCGCGCGGGGTGGTGGCCAGAAAATGCGGCTTGTCGGCCACCACCAGATGCTCGTCCCGGTACAGGACGTCGACCTCGAACGGCACCTGCTCCTCGTCGGCCAGCTCCCGATGGAACCACACGTACATACCCGGCACGTATGCCGTGCCCCGCGATACCGGACGCCCGGCGGCGTCCACGATCCGCCCCGCATCGAGCATCGCGTCGATCACCCCGGCCCCGGCCGCGAGTCGCGCCACGAGATGATCCCGCACGGTCGCCCAGGCGTTCCCGGCCGGCAACCGCACACGCACGGGATCCACCCCTTCGCGCTGCGGCAGGGGAGAGGGCGGGGGCGGGGTTCGGCGGCTCATCACGGTCAAGGGTACGAGGGGAGGCCTCCTCCGGATCGAGCCCGCCTTGCGCCGGCATGAGGTTCGCCTCTCCGCCCGGCGCAGGTTCATCACCTCTGCGCGCCGGGTCAGTGCTCCAGGCTCCGGCGCACGAGCATATTGAGCGGTGTGGCGGTAAAGAGACCGTTCAATGTGCTTGCGTGATCGCTTTTGCGCCCCAATGCGCCCCCACTCGATCACTTGTCGTGCGTGGGGGGCCTACGTCTACTGGGAGTAGTCCGCGCAGCTCCATGGCCTTGCAAGCACCGTCTTACTGATGACGTGGACCCTCGTGGGAGCCGCCATGGTCACCGTTCAGCTGTCAGTCTGCCCGTTCGACGCGTTCTTCATCCACCAGGGTGAGCCCGGATCCTGCACGTGGCGGCGCTCAAGAGCGTTCAAGAGTCGATTAAGGGTGCCCACTTCCGGTGCGGACTCAACTGCGATGTGATTGAAGGGCGTAAGGCCGAAGGCAGTGCGTCCTGTTCGCGCCATCACGGAAGGGAAAGCAATGCCTCCGCTTGTCCTGCCGCCGCCGACCGGGACGCGGGCTTCTCGCCGTGAGAGCAGGCAACCTGACCGAACCGCATCCGCCTTAGCAACTCCGGCGCCATAGACCTGGAGGACCTGGTGCTCGCCATGATCCCGACCTATCCGGAGCCCACACACCCGACCGTAAGCCCGTACACCGAGAAGATCGAGGAGCACGTCCGCTCACTCGGGCAAAGTCTCGGGCTGACAGAGACCCAGGGCGGCCGGGAGCGGCTGGAGGCAGGCCCTGCGTGGTGTGCAACAACTTCCGTACCGGCGGGGCGGATTCGGCCCTCGTATGGGCCTACTCGCTCGCAGCACATCAACCGCTACCGCCCCTTGCCTTTCCCGTAGAGCCCGCTGGATTCGTATCGGCCGTGCATGCCCTGGTCCCAGGCGATAAGGAAGTGCCCGATGAAACCTCTTCCGCGCGACCACCCCAACACCACAGATCTGGCCGATCCGTCCGGTCCGGCCGCGGCGCGGGAAGCACTCCCCCGGTCTGCGGACAACCCCCACACCTCAGGTCAGTCGCAACAAAGGGGCGACCGCCGCGCCCTCAAGCCCTTCTCGGACGAGGACACACCATGCGGCGCGCAGAGTTCTCTCGACCTGAGCAGGGGGCCACGTCACGTCGCCTTCATCGTGGACGGAAACCGTCGTTGGGCACGCGCCCATGGCCATCCCGTTGAACAAGGCCACCGCGAGGGCGCGGACAACGTCTGCCGGGCCGTTCACTGGTGTGAGGCCATGGGCATAGAGACCACTACATGGTGGCTGCTCTCGACGGACAACCTCAGTCGCTCTGCAGCCGAGCTCCACAAACTCCTGGACATCATCTCCGAACTGACCCACCGTCTGGCGGCATCCGGACACTGGAGAATGCGTCACCTCGGAGATCCTCGGCTGCTCCCCAATTCAGTGGCAACGGCGCTGGGCGAGGCGGAGACCACCACGCGTCACAATCAGGGCCCTCAGATCAACTTCGCGGTCGGCTACAGCGGCAGGGAGGACATCCTCGCCGCTGCGCGCCGCATCGCCCACCAAGCGGTCAAGTCCACGAGCTTCTCTGTGTCTGAAAGGTCGTTCGCCCAGGCCCTTTCCACCGGCGGGTTACCCGATCCGGACCTGGTGATCCGCACCTCCGGCGAACAGCGACTGTCCGGGTTCATGCTCTGGCAGGCAGCTCTCTCCGAACTCTATTTCTGCCCTGTCCTGTGGCCGGACTTCACCGAGTCTGATCTCCACCGCGCCCTGGCCTTCTACGCCAACCGCCAGCGACGTTTCGGAAAGTAAAGCAGGAAGGAAGTGCAACATGTCGCAGGGGCCTCTCCTATTCCCTAACCTCAAGACGACGAACGACATCGCCGGCTCATACCGTCCCCTGAAACCCTGGCTGCTCTCCCACCTGGTAAAGGGGCGCGAAACATACCCTGCTCATCCACAGACCGACCAACTGGAGTCCTCAATTCTCGCCTGGGCAACAGACCTTGGAATGAGCGAAGACCACATCAAGGTAATGATCCAGGCAACCCCCGGGCATCTAGTGGGGTTGTTCGCCCCCCAAGCCCCCTGGAATGTGCTGCTCCCGCTGACCAAGCTGCAGGTCATCCTGTTCTGGCTGAACACCTTCGACCTCGGCAGCGATCAGCCCGTCAGTGATCTGGTACAGCCCGTGAGAGAAGCCCTGGAGAGGGGGCATGCACCGGCTGACGGGCCGGACATTCTAAAGCCGATGGCCAGTCTCCGCTCCGACATCGTCGCGGCGGGAGGAGCCGGTCTGATACCCGGCTTCACGGACTTGATGCTGGGATTCCTGCGCGAGTACAAGGCTCGACAAGCGTGGGAAAACGGGGAACCGCTGCCGAGCCTGGACCGGTACTTGAGGCACAGGACTCTCACGGCGGGGATCGTTATGGGCATGTGGATCCAGAGACTTCAACCGGGCCTCATCGGGCCGGACGAAAAGCTTCCGGAACCGCTGCTTCAGCTCATGAAACAGGGCAGCCTCTTAGTCGGCATCGACAATGACCTGCACAGTTGTCACGTGGCCGCCGAAGAAGGGGAGAGGCTGAGCCTCATCGGCGTCATCTGCCAGGAATACGGAATCCCCGTGGACATGGCCTTCTCCTGTGCGCTCACCCTCAACGCGTCACTGCGCTACGAGAACGCCAACACTGCTGCCGCAATCTGTGCGGATACCTCCCTGACCGACACGGCCAGAAAGCACGCCCAGACAATCTTCTACTGGGTCGACTCCGTCTACACATGGTCATTGGAGACGCCCCGCTACGGGTTGCAGAGCGCCGATTCCCAAGGAATCGCAACTCGCGCCCATCTGAACGAGGAGGAGCGGATATGACGAGCTTGCGTTCGATCCCCGTCGCCCCCAAGGCGCTGCCTCTCGTCGGTCATCTGATTCCGCTGCTGCGAAACCCGCTGGAGTTCCTCAACTCTCTGCCTGCCCACGGGGAGCTCGTCCGCATCCAGCTGGGGCCCTTCACGATGGTGGTCATCTGTGATCCAGAACTGACCCGGCAGGCCTTGATCGATGACCGCGTCTTCGACAAAGGTGGCCCAATCTTCGACCGTGTGCGGGAAGTCGTGGGTAATGACGGGCTGGCCAGCTGTCCGTACAGCGCGCATCGGCGGCTGCGCCGGCTGGCCCAGCCCGCCTTCCACCCGACACGGTTCCCCGACTACACGAAGGCCATGAGCACCTGCATCGAGGAGGTGGCCGGTTCATGGCGTGCCGGGCAGATCCTGGACGTGCCCACCGAGATGATGACCATCACGTCCAAGGTCACGGCCTCCACCCTGTTCTCCGGTGCGTTGCCTTCAGGAGAACTCGGCCCGGTCCTCAACGACGTGAAGACCTTCTTCGACGGCTTCTACCAGCGCATGTTCATGATCTCCCCGCTGGATCGGCTCCCCACCTCGGGCAACCGCTCCCACGTGCGCGCGTGCACCCGCCTACGCGACGCCTTCGACCAGATCATCGCCCAGCACCGCACCGAGGGCGTCGACCACGGTGACTTGCTCTCGGCCCTGATCGTGGCCCACGACCCCGACGATGACAGCCCCGGCATGACCGACGCGGAAATCAGCGACACGATCGTCACTTTCTTCCTCGCCGGTACAGAGACCACTGCCGCCGCCCTGGCCTGGGCACTGGACCTGCTGGCCCGGCATCCCCAGATCGAGCAGCGGCTGCACGCTGAGGTCGATACCGTCCTGGACGGAGCCAGAGCCACCCACACCGACCTGCCACGCCTGGAACTGACTCAACGCATCATCACCGAAACCCTCCGGCTCCGGCCGCCAGGCTGGATCTTCACTCGCACCGTCACCGCCGACACCCGCCTGGGCGGGTACCTGCTGCCCGCCGGGAGCAGCGTGGTCTACAGCCCGTACCTCATCCACCACCGGCCAGACCTCTACGACAACCCCGAGTCCTTCGACCCCGACCGCTGGGATCCCCAGCGCCCTCAGCCACCCCGCCATGCTCTCCTCCCCTTCGCCGTCGGCGCCCGCAAGTGCATCGGCGACACCTTCGGCATGACGGAGGCGACCCTTGCCCTTGCGACCATCACCGCCCGATGGCGCCTGGAACACGTGCCCGGCCAACAGGTCCGACCCGCCCTGGGATTGGCATTGAGGCCCCGCAGGCTACAGATGCAGGCAACGCCTCGCACCGACGCTCAGGTATCCCACCAACTGCCAACCGCCCGTCCCTGACCCAGACGGGCAGGGTCGACACAAAGCTGACGCGAGCCGCTGATTCTCACTTCGGTGTCGGTGTCAACGTCGTGCTCGCGGCGAGTGACGTCAACACGGTCGAGAAGATCACTGAAAATGTTCGGCTGTTCTGGCCCTGGATCACACGGTCCGGGGCCAGTCTGGTGGGTATGCAGGATGAGCGGGCCGGGGGGCCGGTCGGGCCCGATGTGTGGGAAACCTGCCGGGAGTTGATCCCGGATCGGAGTGTGTTCGCGTTCCTGGACGAGCACCGGGAGGCGCTGTTCCCGGCGGGGATGTAGATCTTCAGCAGACGTCTAGCGTTCGGTGTGAGCGGCCGAGCGCACTCAGCGGCTGAGCGCCCGGAGCGGCCGAGCACACTGAAGGGCGGCACCCTCGCAAGTGTCGCCCCCCCTCGCAACAGGCGCTACGCCGCCGGAGCGGCGCCCTCCTGCTCCGCCTCGATCCGTGCGTTCCAGTCCCGCTTGGAGGCCTGCCAGCCGTCCTCGTTGTGGCCGAGGCGCCAGTAGCCGGAGATCGACAGATCCTCCCGGGGGACGCCGCGCTCGACCCGCAGCAGGTGGCGCAGTTCCTTCACGAAGTGCGCCTCGCCGTGTACGAACGCCTGCATCCGGCCCGCCGGGAAGTCCAGTGAGCGAACGGCCTCGATCAAGGCATCGCCGACGCGACGGGAGCCGCGGTGCAGCCAGATCACCTCCACATCGGAGTCGATCTTCTGCTCCTCCTCGGGGCCGGAGACCTCCACGAAGGCGTACGCCGTGGCACCGGCGGGCAGCGACTCCAGGGTGCGGGCGATCGCGGGCAACGCGCTCTCGTCACCGACGAGCAGATGCCAGTCGGCGTCCGGATCGGGCGCGTAGGCACCGCCGGGGCCCATGAACCGGACGATGTCGCCCGGCTGGGTGCGCATCGCCCAGGGGCCGGCCAGGCCCTCGTCGCCATGGAGTACGAAATCGAGCGTCAGCTCACGGTGCTCGGGATCCCAGGCCCGCACCGTGTACGTCCGCGTCACCGGCCACTGCTCGCGCGGCAACTCCTCGCGGATGCGCTCCAGATCGAAGGGCTCCGGGTAGCTCACGCCGCCGGGGGAGAAGAGGATCTTCACATAGTGGTCGGTGCAGGTGTCCGCCATGAACTCGGCGAGCCCCTCACCGCCCAGCACCACACGCTGCATGTGCGGAGTCAGCCGTTGGGTACGGATGACCTGCGCGGAGTGGGGCTTCCGCGGCTTGCGGGCAGAGCGTAGTGCCATCACTGGCCTCCCTCGTTCCAAAGCTTAGGTTTACCTAAGTTAGCATCTCCCTCCGCTGAATGCCGCTACGACCCGTTCATGAAAGGGGGCATTTCGCGCACACAGGGAACGAATTCCCCGCGCCAGGGACCCCATGCGCTCACTCGGGGCGCACTTCACGCCCCTTCTGTCCGCGCGCCCCCGGCGCCGTCACGCCCCCAGCGTCACCAGCAGCCGCTGCAGCGAACCGCCCAGCCCCCAGCGCAGCGCCAGTTCGTCCAGGCCCGCCGGATCCCTCGGCGTGTGCGGCAGCGCGGTGTCGACGTCCGGCAGCGGTACGTCGTCCGCGACCCGCACCACCTTCGGCGCGACGGCGACATACGGCCGCGACTCGTCCAGTCGCTTGCGCTGCGAGGGCGTCAGCTTCGCCTTCGGGTCGTCCACCGCCGCCATGATCCCGGCCAGGTCGCCGAACTCGGCCAGCAGCTTCGCGGCCGTTTTCTCGCCGATCCCGGGCACACCCGGCAGGCCGTCGCTCGGGTCACCGCGCAGCAGCGCCAGATCCGCGTACCCACGGCCGTCGACGCCGTACTTCTCGCGCAGCCAGGCCTCGTCGGTGAGCTGGAGGGTGCCCACGCCCTTGAGCGGATAGAGCACCCGCACCCCGCGCTTGTCGTCCACCAGCTGGTAGAGGTCGCGGTCGCCGGTGATGATGTCGACCGGGCCCTCGGCCCGCCCGGTGAACGTGCCGATCACGTCGTCCGCCTCGTACCCCTCGACGCCCACGCGCGCGATGCCGAGCGCGTCCAGAACGGCCTCGATGACCGGCACCTGCGGCGACAGCGTGTCCGGCACCTCCTCCTCGTCCGGCCCCACCGCGCGCTCCTCGGCGACGCGGTGCGCCTTGTAGGAGGGGATCAGATCGACCCGCCACTGGGGCCGCCAGTCGGCGTCCATGCAGGCCACCAGCGCGTCCGGGCGGTGGTCCTTGACCAGGCGGTCGATGAAGTCGAGGAGTCCGCGCACGGCGTTCACCGGCGTGCCGTCCGGGGCCTTCACGGAGTCCGGGACGCCGAAATAGGCGCGGAAGTACAGCGAGGCGGTGTCGAGAAGCATCAGTCGTCCGGTCACGCCACGCATCATGCCGTACGGCACTGACACGGCCCACGCATCCGGCGCTGCGGCGCGATCGGCCGCTCCGCGGAGTACTCCGCTGCGCAACAGGTTGCGTCGTGAGCCATTTCTGTGGCCTGGACCACTTGTGCGTTTGTGCCCGGAGGAGCCGGGCAGGCGCGCGGTCGGAGTGACGTCGCTTGCATGTTCAACTGCCGCGCCCGTCGCTCCCTTCATCTGCCGTCGAGACAAGAGGTTCCCGTGTCATCCAGGCTTGAGGCCGAACATCTCCACAAGGTGTTCGGCAGACGACCGGACGAGGCCGTAGCGCGGCTCCGTGCAGGAGCCGACCGCGAGGAGCTGCGCGCCGACGGCATCACCGCCGCCGTGATCGACGCCTCCTTCACCGTGGAGCCGGGCCAGATCTTCGTCGTCATGGGCCTGTCGGGATCCGGCAAGTCCACGCTGCTGCGCATGCTCAACGGGCTCCTGGAGCCGACCGCGGGTCACGTCCGCTTCGACGGCCAGGACCTGACCGCGATCGGCGACCGCGAGCTGCGTGAGGTCCGCGCCAAGAAGATCAGCATGGTGTTCCAGCACTTCGCGCTGTTCCCGCACCGCAGCGTCCTGGAGAACGCCGCCTACGGCCTCGCCGTCCAGGGCGTGCCCCGCGCCGAGCGCGAGAAGCGCGCCGCCGAGGCCCTTGAGCTGTGCGGTCTGGGCGGCTGGGAGAAGTCCTGGCCCGACGAGCTGTCCGGCGGTATGCAGCAGCGCGTGGGCCTCGCCCGCGCCCTCGCCACCGACGCCGACCTGCTCCTGATGGACGAGTCCTTCAGCGCGCTCGACCCGCTGATCCGCCGTGACATGCAGGACCAGCTGCTGGAACTGCAGCGCACCCTGAAGAAGACGATCGTCTTCATCACCCACGACCTCAACGAGGCCATGCGCCTCGGCGACCGCATCGCCGTCATGCGCGACGGCCGGATCGTCCAGACCGGTTCGGCGGAGGACATCCTGCTGCGCCCGGCCAACGACTACGTCGCCTCCTTCATCCAGGACGTCGACCGCTCCCGGGTGCTCACCGCGGGCGCCCTCATGGACACCGGGGTCACCAGGGACGACCCGCTCTGCGCCTGCGAGACCGCGACCCCAGAGACCCCGTTCACCGAACTGTGCGCCATCAGCGCCCGGCTGTCGCACCGCGTCCTGGTCGTGGACGACGCGAACAAGGTCGTCGGAGCCGTTGAGCGGCAGCGGCTGGTCGGCTTCCTCGGCGACGAGAGCGCCGAACCCGCGCCCTGCGACAACCCGGACGGGAAGGTGATCGCCCGTGCCTAGGCTGCATCTCGGTGACTGGGTCGACTCCGGTGTGGACTGGCTCGTCGCCCACATGGGCTGGCTCTTCGACGCGATCAAGGCGGTCGTGGAGGGCATGTACGACGGCGTCAACGCCGTCCTCACCGCCCCCGAACCCATGCTCCTCGCGGGCATGCTCGCCGTGCTGGCCTGGTGGCTGCGCGGCCTGACCGGCGGCCTCCTCGCCTTCGCCGGGTTCGCGCTGATCGACTCGCTGGACCTGTGGGACCAGGCCATGTCGACGCTGGCCCTCGTCCTGGTCGCCACCGTGATCGCCCTGGTGATCTCGGTCCCGCTGGGCATCTGGGCGGCCCGCTCCAAGACGGTCAGCGCTGCCCTGCGGCCCGTCCTGGACCTGCTCCAGACGATGCCGTCGATGGTGCTGCTGATCCCGGCCATCCTCTTCTTCGGCCTGGGCATCGCCGCCGGCGTCATCGCCACCCTGATCTTCGCGCTCGCCCCCGGCGTCCGGATGACCGAGCTCGGCATCCGGCAGGTCGACGGCGAACTGGTCGAGGCCGCCGAGGCGTTCGGCACCACCCCGCGCGACAAGCTGCTGCGCATCCAGCTGCCGCTGGCCCTGCCGACCATCATGGCCGGCATCAACCAGGTGATCATGCTGAGCCTGTCCATGGTCGTCATCGCCGGCATGGTCGGCACCGGCGGCCTCGGCGGCGCGGTCAACGAGGCCATCGGCCGGCTCGACATCGGCTTCGGCTTCGAGGCGGGCGTCGGCATCGTCGTCCTCGCCATCTACCTGGACCGCATCACCGGCGCACTCGGCGAGCAGATCTCCCCGCTCGGCCGCCGTGCCGCGGCCAAGGTCCGCGCCGCGGGCGGCACCAAGGTCTGGAACCTCCGCCCGCGCCCCGTCGTCGCGGTCGCCGGCGTGGCCGTCCTGGCCCTCGTCGCGGGCGGCCTGGGCGTCTTCGGCCCCTCCTCCGGCACCGCCGAGGCCTCCGCCACGAACGTCGGCAAGGGCAAGGAGATCAAGATCGGGTACATCCCGTGGGACGAGGGCATCGCCTCGACGTACCTCTGGAAGGAGCTGCTGGAGCGCCGCGGCTTCGAGGTCACCACCACGCAGTACACCGCGGGCCCGCTCTACACCGGCGTCGCCACCGGCCAGATCGACTTCCAGACGGACTCCTGGCTGCCCACCACCCACGCCGAGTACTGGGAGAAGTACGGGAACCAGCTGGAGGACCTGGGCTCCTGGTACGGCCCCACCTCGCTGGAGCTCACCGTCCCCTCGTACATGAAGGACGTGAACTCCCTGGCGGACCTGAAGAACAGGTCCTCCGAGTTCAAGGGCAAGATCATCGGCATCGAGCCGAGCGCCGGGATGATGGGTCTGCTCAAGGACAAGGTCCTCAAGGAGTACGGCCTGGACGGCACGTACGAGGTCGTGGACGGCTCGACGCCCGCCATGCTGGCCGAGCTCAAGCGCGCGTACGCCAAGAAGGAGCCGGTCGTCGTCACCCTCTGGTCGCCGCACTGGGCCTACAGCGACTACGACCTGAAGAAGCTCAAGGACCCCAAGGGCGCCTGGGGCAAGGGCGACGGCGTGCACACGCTCGCCCGCAAGGGCTTCGCCTCGGACAACCCCGAGGTCGGCAAGTGGCTGAAGGACTTCTCCATGACCGAGCAGCAGCTCACCGGTCTGGAGTCGCAGATCACCAAGGCCGGCAAGGGCAAGGAGCAGGACGCCGTCCGCACCTGGCTGAAGCAGAACCCCGGCCTGCTGGACAAGTGGGCGCCGGTCGCCGGGGCGGAGCACAAGAGCTAGCAGCAGCACAAGAGCCAGGCGGTCGGGTGACCTGACGGCCCCGGACCGCCGCCCCGAGGGGTGGGTCGCGTCGTACGTTTTCCCCTCACGTACGGCCCGGCCCACCCCTCGCTGCATGCCCGCATAGTCACACGGCATGCCTACGAGCAGGATTCGGCCAACCACGCAGCGCTATCCCACCACCTGAGCCCGGCCACGCCAACTCCCCCCGCCGGCCACCGACTTCACGACCGGGCGCGCGACCCCGATCACCCCTGTGACCAGGCCCGCAACCCGGACGGGACGAGGAAACGCCAGGGAACACCTGGGACCACCGGGGAACACGGGGGACCGCCGACGCCTTGAACAGTAGGGCGGCTCTCGTGCGCTGAGCGGGAGTCAGAGGCGGCGCGGGGGCGCCCCGTAGGTCCGGGGAGCCGATCCGCCGACACGCACCGCTGGCGCGAACCGATGGGTCGTACTCCCCCCGATGTGCCGTCGATGTGACGGGCGCATGAAACGGTTTGCCGAACATGCGTAGGGTGCAAGGAACTCAACAGAAGGAATGCGCCGGGCGGCGGGCGCGAGGACAGTGGACCGACGAGCGTAGGAGGGAGCCGGAGCGATGGGCGACCACAAAGAACAGCCTCTCCGAGTGGGCGCGGCCGTGCGGCGGCGACGCCGGGCCCTGGAGCTCACCCTCGCCGTCGTGGCCGAGCGCAGCGGCCTGTCCGTCCCCTTCCTCAGCCAGGTGGAGAACGACCGGGCCCGCCCCAGCAGAAGCTCCCTCGAAAAGGTCGCCGACGCTTTGCGTACGACCGCCGTCGAACTCCTCGCCGCGGCCGACCCGGCGTGCAGCGTCGACGTCGTCCGGGCCGAAGGGAATGAGTTGGGACCCGAACCGCGAGTGCGTTCGCTGGTGCGCGGTCACCATCAGATGCACGCCTCGGAGTTCACCGGCGACCATGACGCGGGCCGTGAATTCCAGTACCGCAACGACCAGTTGATGTACGTCGCCGACGGCGCCGTGGAGATCGAGGCGGAGGGCCGCGCCTACCGCCTGGGCCGCGGCGACACCCTGTACCTCACCGGCGGGGTCCGCCACCGCTGGCGGGCGACCGTGCCGGACACGCGCGTGGTCGTCGTCGCGGTGGCGGAGCACATCGAGGCCGTCCGGGACCGGCCGGGGCGTTGATGCGCGTCGTCTCCCTGGTGCCGTCCCTGACGGAGGCCGTGGCGGTGTCGGCCCCGGCTGTCCTCGTCGGCGCCACGGACTGGTGCAGCCACCCGGCCGACCTGGACGTCACCCGCATCGGCGGCACCAAGAACCCGAAGGTCGAGAGGATCCTCGCCCTCGCCCCCGACCTGGTGATCGCGAACGAGGAGGAGAACCGCGAGCCCGACCTCGCCGCCCTGCGCGCGGCCGGTATCGAGGTTCTGGTGACGGAGGTACGGGACGTACCGCAGGCCTTCCGCGAGCTGGACCGCGTGCTGGACGCCTGCGGGGCGACGGCCCGCCCGCGCTGGCTGGACGAGGCGGAGCAGACCTGGTCCTCGCTGCCGCCCCCGGATCGCCGTACGACGGCCGTGGTCCCGATCTGGCGGCGCCCCTGGATGGTGCTGGGCCGCGACACCTTCGCGGGCGACGTCCTGGCCCGCCTCGGCGTGGACCACCTCTACGCGACGCACGAGGACCGCTACCCGCGCGTCCCCCTGGACGAACTGCGGGCGGCGGCCCCGGACGTCGTGGTCCTGCCCGACGAGCCGTACCGCTTCACGGCCGACGACGGCCCGGAGGCGTTTCCCGGCGTGCCCTGCGCGCTGGTCAGCGGACGGCACCTGACGTGGTACGGCCCGTCACTGGCCGAGGCGCCGCGGGCGCTGGCGCGGGCCCTGCGAGCAGCTCACCGCTGACCAGCCCGCGGGCGGTGTGGACGGCCGCGGCGGCCCAGGCCACGACGAGCACGGCATACAGCCCGACGGCGAGCCATTCGTACACGACGAGCCCGGTGTGCCGGGCCAGCGCCGCGGCACCGGTGACGCATGTGCCGACCGGGAAGGTGAACGCCCACCAGGTCATCGCGAACCCCATCCCGTGCCGCCGGGCCCGCAGCACATGGGCGGTGGCCAGCCCGAACCACAGCAGCGCGAACCCCATGACGGGCACGCCGTAGAGCACGGCGAGAACACCGAAGCCACCGCTGTACGGCGCCGGGACCACACCCGGGGCGACGTCCGCGAACATGCCCACGGCGGTGGTGGACTGCCCGAGCGGACCCAGGACCAGGAACAGGGACGGGGTGAGCAGGAGCGGCAGCGGCCCGCCGGTGATCAGCCGCGCGAAGACCAGCGGCAGCATCAGCAGGGTGGCCAGCAGACTGAGCCCGAACATCGCGAGACAGGCGAGCAGCAGCGTCTCCCGCGCCTGCCCCGGCGGCAGATGCGGCACCAGCAGCGGCCCGAGCGCGGCCGACACCATCGGCGCGACGAGGGGCAGCAGCCATATGGGCGTGGCCTGCGACGGCTCGATGCGATGGCGTACGGCCATGAGGTACGGCACGGCGACGGCGGCCGCCAGCCCGACGGCCGTACCGGCACCGAACAGCACGGCGTCGAGCGCGACCGCCGCCCCGGTCCCGATCCAGTCCCGGCCGACGGTCATGGCACCGCCGCCGACGGCCAGCAGGGCCATGGACAGGCAGCCGTAGAAGGGCACCACGGCCGGGTCGAGGAGGTGGGCGCGGGCCTGGTCGCGGTGGTGCGTCCAGTGCAGGGCGCGGGCGGCGAGCAGGGTGAGGAGCAGGGCGAGGGAGAGTGCCCAGACGGACGCGCAGGCGGTGCGCAGACCGGGGACGTGGAGGGGGAGCGCGGCTCCGGCGGTGGCCACGGCGGCGGTGCCCATGACGGCGGCGTACCAGTTGGGGCCGAGGTGCCGGAGGGATGCGAGGTGGGGGAGGGTGCGCGGGGGACGAGTGAGTCTCGCGGGCTCCGAGTGACTGTGGTGTTCGGATTGACGGATGGGCCCGAGGCGACGGTTGGATCCGGGGTGACGGAACGCTCCGAGGCGACGGATGGGTCCGAGGTGACGGACGGCGGTGACCATGTGCTCAGGGTCGCTTCGGCGGTCCACTCCCACCAGGGAGTTCGCCTCTATGGCGACATAAACTGGGTTTATGACAGAGGCGGCGGAGGGGCAGTTTCGCATGGGATCCGTGGCGCACCGGGTCCCGGATCTCGGCGCGTTGGAGCTGCTGCTGGCGGTGGCGAGGCTCGGCAGTCTCGGTGGGGCGGCGCGTGAGCTGGGGATCACTCAGCCGGCGGCGAGCAGCCGGATCCGGTCGATGGAACGGCTGCTCGGGGTGGCGTTGGTGGACCGGTCACCCAGGGGCTCGCGGCTCACGGACGCCGGGGCGCTGGTGACGGACTGGGCGCGGCGCATCGTGGAGGCGGCGGAGGCGTTCGACGCGGGGGCACAGGCCTTGCGGGACCGGCGGGACTCGCGGCTGCGGGTGGCGGCGAGCATGACGATCGCCGAGTATCTGCTGCCGGGGTGGCTGCTCGCCCTGCGGGCCCAGCGGCCGGACACGGCGGTGTCGTTGCTCGCGGGGAACTCGGCGGCGGTGGCGGAGCGGTTGCTGGCGGACGAGGCGGATCTGGGGTTCGTGGAAGGGCTGACGGCCCCCACCGGGCTGGACTCCGTGGTCATCGCCCACGACAACCTGATCGTGGTGACGGCGCCGGGGCATGCCTGGTCGCGTCGGCGGCGGGCGCTGGCGGGGTCGGAGCTGGCGGCCACGCCGTTGATCCTTCGGGAGAAGGGGTCGGGGACGCGGCAAGTGCTGGATGCGGCGTTGGGTGGGCTGGCCCGGCCGCTGATCGAGCTGTCGTCGACGACGGCGGTGAAGGCGGCGGCGGTGAGTGGGGCCGGGCCGGCGGTGCTGAGTGAGCTGGCGGTGGGGGAGGAGCTGTCGATGCGGCGCCTGGTGAGCATCCCGCTGGCCGACGTCTCCCTGGCACGGGACCTCCGCGCGGTCTGGCCGACGGGGCACCGGCCGGTGGGCCCGGCCCGTGACCTGCTGTCGCTGACCCGGGGCTAGCTTCCCTCGCCCCCGCCGCCCCTACCCGTCCCATCCCCCAGGGGCTGCCGCCCCTTCGACCCCGCTCCCAGGGG
>NZ_JBHYJA010000057.1:9952-62026 GCF_042740355.1 Streptomyces sp. NPDC059010 | reverse complement strand
CCCGGCCCCCCCCCCGGGGGGGGGTGCTTCCACCCCGCGCGCCCCCGGGGTGTTCATCGGGCGGCCCGCGGGGCGGCCCCCCCCGGGGCGACCCCGGGGGCGGCGACCTGGTGTGCGGGGTTACGGGCGGGACGTCTTGGGGTCCTTGAGGATGCAGTTGCCGGACTCGGGCAGCGGCCGGCGCTGCGTCAGCAGGTCCTGGAACCGCGCGCCGGGGCGGAACTTCACGGCGCGGGAGGCAGCGACCGTCACCGTGGCACCGGTCTGCGGGTTGCGTGCCTTGCGTGCCGGACGGTGCCGGGGGGTGAGAGAGCCGAAGCCGGTGACGGAGACGGGGTCGCCCGCGACGACGGCGCGCACGATGACGTCGAGAACGGTCTCCACGGCTTCGGTCGGCGAGAGGTGTCGGCCTCCCTTGGCGGCGACGGCCTGGATGAGCTGGGCTTTGTTCACTGGTTTCCCTTCATTTCACATACAGAGCTGAGTAGTTGGGGTGCCGGGTGGACCTGGACGGGGAGGGCGAGCCATGCGATGGGCAGGGCATGGAGGCCGAAGCCTGGATCGCCTTCCAGGGCGGTCGCATTGAGCGCAGCGCCCTCATCCACTGAGTTCTCTTCTATCAGTTTCAAAAATGCCACCTATCTCTGGGGAAAGGTCAGGCAGGGGTGCGCAGGAGGGGACCACCGGCGCTGAGCACCACCGACAGCGGCAGTGCGGCTCCGGACGGGTCAGCGGAGACGGCCATCGGCTCCTGCCCGGGCGCGGGACGGGCGACGATGCGCCACACCTATCCCCCACCGGTGCACGTAGCCGGCCCCCACTTCGTAGGGCAGTCCCTCGTGCAGGAACCACCGCGTGCGCAAAGACGTGGTCCAGCCGTCCAGCGGTTTCCCGTCCGGCCCTTCGGCGAACTGGGGCAGGTGCAGGCCGATGAAGTCCTGGCCCGAGGTGATGATGAACGCCGCCGCCCTCGCTGCAGGCCAGATCTCGATGTCCTGGCCTGCAGCCTCCCACAGGGCGAGATCTTCGGAGCTGATCTGTACCGGGCGCGGCATGGCCAGCGGCGGGCGCGCCTCCCGGCGCACGATGTCCCGCCAGGGCAGCTCGGGCGCATCAGTGGGGACGGGCATGGTGATCTGCGCAGGGCCCTCGGCGAAGCGCAGCAGCGGGCGGCCACTGTCGAGGGTGTGCTCCACATGGACGCGCTCGGAGGTGTCCAGCCAGGCGCGCAGGGCGATGGCCTCGTCGTAGTCGACAGGGGCCGTCCAGTGCGCGGTGTTCTCGATCGGCGCGCGGGCGACGGCGAGCGTGCGCGCTCCGGCGCCGACGGCGTGGAGCCAGCCGCGGGGGCATTCGAGAACGACTACGTCCAGGCCGTCGGTGTCGCGGCCGCGGAGGTGGTGCGGGGCGATTTTGTCGAGGATGGCGGACAGGTCCTCCGCCTTGATCGTGAACACGTCTCTCTGTCTCTCCAAGAAGGGTTGGAAGGGGTATTCATGAGCCGGAGGCGCGCTTTCGCTCGCGTCGGCGAGCCTGGTCAAGCCGTCCGGCTTCCCGGCACAGGGAGCAAGCCGGTTCACCGCGTCGGTTGTGGGCGCGGGCCCCTGCCGGAGTGCCGTGCGTGATAGGTGCAGCGCCTTCCTTCAGTTCGCCAGGGTGGGCGCCCTCGCAGGTGGCGCGGACTTCGCCGTCGAGCCACAGCCGTCCGCCGCAGATCCCGTCGAACCGGGAGCCGCGCGGCTTGACCAGTGCAATGCACTGCGCCCGGAAGGGGCACGCCTGGCAAACGGCAAGCAGCCTGCGCGTCTCCGCCGTGCTGAGTGAGTCCGCGGTCACGTCGCCGGGAGTGAAGCGCGCGTCCCCGGCGCACCGTGCCTCGCTGGCCCACCCAGGGCCGCTCATCCGATCTCCGTTACGGCTATGGGGTCGGCGGCAGCGGCATCAGACGCCACGCCTTGTGGATACGGTGCCGCTCGGCGTCGAGCTCTTCCCGCTGCTGGGCGAGGACGCCCAGCTGATCGGATATGGCAGGGGTCATGACGGTGTTCTCCTTCTCCTGGGGGTGGGTCAGGCCAGGACCGGTATGAGGCACTCGCCGAAGAAGCGGGCGACGCTGACGGTCACGGCCTGTCCGGCCTGATGGGTCACTTCGGCCTTGTTGCCGACGGGCTCGAACGTGTCGGGGAACCGCTGTGCCCAGAGCTGCTCGCGTGGCTGGAGCATGCGGAAGTAGCAGTCCTCGATCGCGGGCGCGTTGTGCACCACGGCCGCCGAGTCACGGGTGGCCATGGTGTGCAGGGGCTCGCCAACGGTCTTCGGCGTGTTGCCCTTGCGGTAGGGGATGACGAGCGTGTTGCGCTCGCGCTCCCGCACGGCCCCGTCCGGCACGACAAGACCGTGATGGCGGGCCGTGGCCAGTGTGCTGAGCGGGTTGGTCACCGGTGCGGCGTCGCAGTTGTTGCGGAACTCCACGATGAACGGGGCCGGATCCAGGGTCACCAGAGCTTCGCTCTCCCGCGTGGTGCGGGTGCGCATCGGCCCCTCCACCGGATACGCGGTGTCGTTCCACGAGCCTCCGACCGGTACGAGTAGGGCTTCGCCCTGCTTGCCCGTCCTCGTCGGCAGGGGGCGATCGTGCGGAGCGAAGGCCCGGTCGGTGCCGTCCTTGCCGTGGGTGAGGGTGATGACACTGGGCTCGAAGGGGTACTTCGCCCGTCCGGCTTCGATGCGCCGCATCGTGTTCGGCACCAGCGGCCGATCCCGGTCACCGATCCGTGTGCCGATGTCGTCCCACATGATGATGTCGGACGCGGGGCGCACATAGGGCTCGACCAGGGCATGACCGCAGCTGGTCCTGGGGCACCGGTAGTCGTACTGCTGGCCGTACTTGCCGACCTTGACCTTCGGGTTGCGCCAGCTCTGCCGGGCCTTGACGTCACGCCCGCACGAGAAGCAGTACGCCCGCGGCCGAGGTGCCAGATCCGGGCGGCGCACGCTCTTGAGCGTGAACACGATGTACACCCGGTCGCGCCACTGGGGGGCGTACGGGTTGGTGTCGGAGCCGATGTGCGCGGAGGACACGGAAACGATCTGAACGCGGTAGCCCAGCTTCCTCATGGACCTGATCCATTCCGGGAAGAACGGCCAGTCCGTGACGAACTCCACGACGTTCTCGACTACGACGCACGGAAACTTCTTGACCGCCGCCGCGCCCAGGACGCACCACGCGGTGGCGCGGGTCATCTCGAAGGCTTCCGGGGGTAGTTCGCGCCATTGCTCCTCTTCCTCGAAGAGGGCTTCCTGCGCAGGATCGGGCGGGCGCCTGCGTCCGCCGGCGGGGCTGATCTCGGTACAGATGACCGACGCCCACAAGATCTCTGCCATCGGCAGCCAGCGCATCGGGTAGTTGCGCAGATCGGCAACCCGCCCGGTGGCGCCGGGGAGGTTGAGCTCGAAGGTGTCGATGGCGGTTTGCCAGTGATTGATGCCGAGGAGGATGTCGAATCCGGCCTCCTTCAAGCCGAGGGCATCTCCGCCTGCTCCGCAGAGGAGGGATATGGCACGGGGCAATGGGGGTGTCTCCAGGAAAGCGGGGCCGCCCGGCCCGGCGGTGGGGCCGGGCGGCCGTGGTCAGGGTTGTTCAGGAGCGCAGAGCGCGTGGTGGTGGCGGCTGTCTTCGATACCGAGGGCGATGAACGCCGTGAGGCCGAGGAGTAGAAGGATCAGCAGCCAGGTCACCGGCCGCGCTCCTTAACGGCCATGGCGCCAGCCGTTGATGTACGCGCCGACCTCCTCGGCGAGAGGTTCGAGGGACATGTCGCCCGGCGGTTCGCCCTCGCCGGTCGTGGTGTCGTAGATGACCTTGGCTGTGCCGTGGGTGTTGTCGATGTGCTGGGCCTGCCAGCCGCCGAGCTTGCTGCGGTCGCTGTGCCAGTCCAGCGATGTGCGGCCTGTGATTGCGACGTACTGCTCGCCGTCGTCCGTGAGCGGGACGACGATGCTCAGCTCGTTGCCGGGCCAGTCCACGTCGACCTCCGTGCAGTGCTGTTCGAGGGCCTCGATGACGTCGGCGTACAGCGCGCGGGCCTTGGCCTTGTCGGCCTGGCGCAGGATCTGGACGGCGCTGAGGTAGTGGAGAGCCATCACGCGCCCTCCGTCTCAGTACTGCGTGCGACGCGGAGGGCGGCGATGTAGCCGTCCTTCTCCAGTACGGCGAGGGGGTAGCCGTCCTGCTCGGGCCGTTCCCAGACGCGCTGGTATCCCTCGGCGGCCATCAAGTGCCGGCACCACTCGAAGTAGCGGGCGACGGCCATCCCGGGCGTCTCGCTTGCTCCGCCCTGGGTGGTGTTGAGGCCGTACGGAGCGCAGTAGGTGGCCGATGTGGTCAGTCGGTACTGGGGCCGAGGGGCGTTCAGGGTGTCGATGCGCGCGAACATCGGCAGCAGGCCCGCGTGGCAGTGGCGCTGTGGGCCGCCGGGCACGGAGTCGTACAGGACGGTGTGGCGTCCGGGGTTGTCGATGTCCCGGCGTATGACGCGCCAGCCGGTCACCTCGGCGGGGTCGGCGGGCAGTCCGTGTTCGGTGGCGACGACCAGTTCGGTGCCGTCGCCGATATCGGCGCGGATGACGAACTCGTCGGTGAGGTCGACGTCGCTGATCCAGCCGAGGTAGCGAAGCGGGGTGATGACGTGCCAGTAGCTGCGGAAGAGCTGCTGCCACAGCGGGTCGGCCCGAAGAGCGTGGTCGGGCAGTGCCGCGAGGGTGGTCATGTGGTCTCCAAGAGGGGTATTGCCGGGCGCACGTTTCAAGTTGCACCGATTTGAAAAATGCAACCTATTTTGGATTGCGTTGAGTTCAGTGCACAGCGGGGAGTTCGCGGGAGCCGAGGATCTGCACCGCCCACATCCGCCCGTCGCGCGTGACGGCGCAGCCGACGGGGCGGCCCCGGTAGGGCAGGACGAAGGCCGAGCCCTGCTCGCGCTTAGCGATCGAGGCGGTCAGTTCGTGCACCCCGGCGGAGGCGCACCCAATGGAGCAGTACAGGCCTTCGCCGAGGACGGGTGTCGCGTGCGGGCCGTGGATGACTTCGGCGACGACGACGAAGGCGTCGGGTGCGGGGTCGAGGGTCGTGGTGGTCATGCAGTCTCCAAGAGGGTCGAGTTCGAAGGGCTTTCGAACTGATACTTATATTTTATTCGCATGCACCGGGGCGTCAATGATCGTCTATCTCTGAACTCGCCTCCCCATCAGGAGAGTTGTGTCGTGTACGCGCCGCGCGGGCCAGCTCCCGCGCCCGCCGGCGGGCCGTCTCCAGCGCCTGGGGGTCCGTCTCGGCCACACGGCGCCGCTGCTCGGCGAGGAAATCCCGCAGCCACTGCTCCTGCGAGGCGTGCTCGCGTGCAGCAGCCTCCCGCCGCGCCTGATCGCGGCCGGCCCGCGGGTTCGTCGCACACCCCCGGCAGTTGCCGACCGGCACCGGATGCTTCGGGCAGCCGGGCGGCGGCTCACCCTCGGCCTGCCCATCCCGGTTTCCAGCCGAGCCCTCCGTGGGGGTAGGGGGAGAAGGAAGGATGTAGGAAGGAGAAGGAAGAGAAGGGGTTTCCCCAGGGAAACCCTCTCGGTTGCCCTGGGGAAACCCACTGGGTTTCCCTGGGGCAACCCTCTCCAGCCCGGCTTCAGGGTTTCCCTGGGGAAACCCTCCTTCGTGCTGTTCTCCTGCCGCGGCACGCACTTCGTCCCGCTCGGCCACGTCCTCCTGGGTGCGGGCTGCCGCCGACGGCTTGCGCCGCGGCACCTTCCGGGCCAGCCGCGGATTCGTCGGTGCACGCCGCGCCACACTGCGCCACTCGATCAGCTCCTCGGTCGACGGAATCGGGGGCACGCCATGCGGGAACACCCTGTACTCGGCGCGCCGCCCTATCCGGCCGACCTCGCTGCGCTCTACCAGGCCGAGACCGACGAGCTCCGTGACGACCCTGATGACCTGCTTCTCGCCCACACATGCCCAGGCCATCATCCGCTCCAGGCCCGGACGTGCCAGGCGCGTCTGGTCGTCGGCAGAGTCCGCGATCTTCATCAGGACGAGCTTCTGCGTTCTGTTGATCACCTCCTTGGGCAAGTAGGCCGCCACCACCATCAGTTGGATGCTCACCGGCACCTCTTTCGTGTTCCGTCCGAGTCGACTCGGGCCGCACTGGGGTAGGGGCAGGACCATCGCGGCCCTGCCCCTATCGGAGGCGCGGGTCAGGTCCTGGTGCGCGCGGTGACGTTGATGCTCACCGCGGTGCGCCGCTCATGGTCGAGCCGCTGCGGCACGGGGATGCCGGCCGCTCTCAGCTGTGCCTTCATCACCGCGGTATCGGGGCCCATGGGCACGGTCAGCCCGGCCTGCCGGTAGAGCGCGACCATGGCGTCGATGTCGTCGACCTTGGACGGATTGCCGCCGCTCCACGACAGCACGTTGCCTCCGTACACGCCCTCCGCAGACCCGTCGAGCTGGGCGCGCAGATCCTTCTGCCGCTCCTTGAGCGGCTTGATCTGCTCGGATACCTCGACGTACTCGGCCAGCGCCTGTTCCCGCTCGGCGTCGTCGTGGATGAGCATGCTCTGCGGGCGTTGACCGGCGACGGCCGGGCCCCAGCAAGCCGTCTTGAAGGGGCAGTTGTCGCAGATCGCGGACAGGCCCGGCCCGGAGAAGGTGCGTGGCAAGTCCTCGGGCGTCTCGGCGGCGCGCACCTGCTCCACCCACCAGCGCGCGCCCTGCGCCCGCTCGGCATGGAAGGGCATCTCCTGGACGTGGTCCTCACCCGAGTCGCGGTTGAGGAACCGGAACCGGACGCGGCCCACGGGCAGCGGGCCGAGACGGGCGAGCTGGCGCTGACCGTCGATGTCGGCGAACCCTTCAGTGCGCAACAGGTCGGCGTAGAGCAGGACTTGGCGCAGCTCGGCTTCGCTGGCCCCATACCGCACGATGGAGTCCCACTGGAAGGGGCTCTTGGTCTTGACGTCCTCCACAGTCAGCTCCTCGGCCGGGAGGCTCGGGCGCAGCCGCTTTGGCAACCGGGCCGCGGTACGGCCATCGAGCTGGACGGCATCGATGTGCCCGCGGATGGTGTCGTCCTCGACGCGGCGTTCGATGATCCAGCCGTACTCCTGGCGGACGGCGTCGAGCGCGCCTTCGTGCAGCCAGGTGCCGAGGATCGCCTTGCGCTTCTCGCCGACGTCGGTCGGCGTGCGGCCGTGCAGGAGGTATCCGGCGCGCCGTGCGCACACGGTGTCGCTCGCGCCGATCTTCGTCTGCCGGGAGCGGGGGCGGCGTGCGTCGGCCGCGTGGGCTGCGGGCCACAGGCTGACGGGCCGTTCCTGGACGAGGGTCACTGCTGCGCTCCCACCTGGCCGGTTGCCACGGCAGCTGCCGACTGCGGCCAGACGGCCCGGCAGAACAGCTCCAGCGCCTCCGGGATGGCACCGCCGAGCCGCTCGCCACCGGCAAGTGCGTGCCCGACGGCGGGTGTGGCCATGCCGTCGCTGAGCCGGTCGGCGGTCACGAGGTACTGCTGGCCCTGTCGGTCGACGACGTTGATCCACCGCTGTTCGATCCGCCCGGGGATGTCCTCGTTGCGGGGAGTGGAACCTCCGGCCATACGGCGGCGTATGGCTTCGGCCGCCTGAGGGCTGGTGTCAGGACTGATGCTGAACCCCTCGCTGCGCAAAGCCAGGGCGACCGTGTCCGCTTCGGCCGCGATCGTCGTAGTGCGGGTGGCCCTTGCCGACGCGACGATCACCTCTGCGGGATGGAACAACTCCCACAACAGGTCCGGGATGGGCAGCGGCTGCACGCTCACACCGGTATCGCTGTGGCGCTTGAAGACGAGGATCTCCGGCATCTCGTCCCAGTCGGTTCGTGCCGACAGGGACGCTCGGGCAACGGTCAGTATCTGGCACTGCAGGTCTGTGCTGTTCATGATCTTTCCCCCGTGGTTCAGGACATGGCTGACGGCTTACCGGCGGAGCCGGCCGTCTTCTTGCCCGTGGCCCGCTGACGGCGCGCAGCAGGCTTGCCGCCCGCCTCCGGTCCACCCGGCTCGCTCTTCGGCCGGGCCGGGGTGCGCTTGCGTGGCTGGGGCTGTTTCTCCTCCGCGGCCGCGCCTTCGGACGGCTCGGCATCGCTCCCGGGCTCGCTCGCCTCAAGGCCGGCCGCCTCGCGCAACCTGCGGGTGGCCTCATCTGAGGCTCCGGCCACGACTTCGGCGTCAGCCTGAGCCATCTCCTCGTCCACATACACGCCGGACAGGTCCTGCGGGGCGGCCATCCGCAGGGAGCCCGCCTCGGCGCATTTGCGCAGCATGTGGGAGCCCATCTGCCGCCACATCTTGGCGACGACGTACTTGCTCTGCTTGGCGTCCCAGTACTCCGGGGCGAACTCGCTCCAGCGCGCGATGAACGGGAAGCGGCTCGCTCCCCGGAGCACGGTGACCTTCACGGCCGACGGCGGAACCGGTGCCAGCCACACGTCGTGGGCGGTGCCGTCCGCGTCGTAGTAGACCGTGTCCTCGTAGGAGATGCGCTCCCCGGTCCGCTCGGCAGCCCGGTGGGCGATCGCGCGGAAGCCGTCGATGCCGGTCTGGATGGTCCAGTTGACCGGGTTGTCCTCACGGTCCTCGCCCTTGTTCTTGCGGCCGATCATGTAGATCTGGCGGGCAAACGGGTCGAGACCGGAGCGCACGCAGTAGTGGAAGAACACCGCCAACTGCGCGCGGGGCGCCTGCTGCAGGCCGGGGCTGATCAGCGCCAGGGCAGCCACCTGGCGGGCGGAGAACTCCGCTTGGTCCGCGCGCAGCACGATCGCGCTCTGGGCGACGGCCTGTTCGGGCAGTGTCCCCACAGCAGCCGGTGCGCGGTCATCCTGTGCGGTGTCGAGGGCTGGTTGTTCGGTTGGTTGGTTCATTGGGTCGTTGGTCTCCAAGAGGGGTGGTTCAGTCGGTCCGTAGAGCGCGGACCTCGAACGCGGGGGTCCACTCCGGGTGGCGCTCGATGAGCAGCCGCACGTAGCGGGAGCGGAAGTTGTTGTTGAGGCGGAACTCGTCGCCTTCGGTGGCCGTGGCGTAGCGCCAGCGCAGGACCTCGAACAGCATCCCGATGCCGACACGGGTGGCGCCGCGCCTGAGGTAGTCGGCGGTCAGGCTCTCCAGCGCACGCAGCACCCACGGGTTGAGCCGGTGGAACGCCTCGAACTGCGCCTGGATCGTCGCCGCCTGGCCGTCAGGCAGCCGCACGGTCTGGATCACCAGGCCCGGAATCTCGTCCTGGACGGCCCCCATAACCCCACCTCATCGCGACAGGTTTCAAGAATGCAACCTATCTTGGGGGTTAGGTGCCGGATGATCAACCCCACTTACGACATGCGCGACTTCACTCCGCCACAGTCAGGCCGGGGTTGCACCCTCGACCAGGTCCTCCATGCGCACCTCCCGCTCCTCGTTGACGCGGGAGACGTCTGCAAGCAGGCGGACAGTGAGAGCGGAGTCAGATTCCTTCACTACGCAATGCGGCTGCGCCAGCCCCATGAGCAGGACCTCTTCCGCCTTCAATGACGGCAACGCAGCCACCAGTCGATGCGTCCACAGACTGCACGATTACCTCCTATGCGAACCGGATGCCCCCGAAAGGGGATACGTATATCTTATTCGCATAAAGGCTCTGCGTACAGTGTTTACGCAGGTCATAGGCTCTTCCGTGCGTGTCGTCCCCGTGTCAGGACCTTCGAGCCGGGCCCGTCGTACGTGCCGCCACGCAGGGCGGCGACCACGGCCTCGTCGACCTGCCACGGCAGGGTGCGGGCGCTCGCACGCAGCTCAGGCACCGCCTCCAGCACCGTGTCCAGCAGCCACAGCGGCGATCCCGACAGCTCCCAGTCGGGGTCCGGGAAGCGGCCGGTGGCAAGAGACGTGGCGAGATTGCCCTGCGAGGGCAAGTGGAACAGCTGGATGATCTCCTGCTGGCCGACGATCGCGGGCAGTTCGTCACCCAGGTCGGCCTCCCACCCCTCGCCCTGCTCGGCGATGAGCCGCTGCTTGACCTCCACGTCGACCTGCTTGAACCGCGGGGTGGTGGTGCCGTAGCGGGCCGCGAAGGCCAGGGGCCAATACCGCACGCCCGACACAACGATGGCGGTGGCCGGGTCCAAGGCATTCCTGCTCGGGCTCAGCCACTGCCCCACCATGGCCGGCTCGACCCGGTACAGGGCAGCGAACTCCTGGTGACCCACCAGATACGGCTTGAGCCGATGCATCGTTCCGTTCTCCGCCTTCTCATCGCGCGTGCCGACGGAAGAGTAGCGGCAGCAGGCCATGGGCCTGTGAAGTGGACGTTGCTATCGTGGACCATCGGTCTTCCAAGAGGCCTCCGTGGCCCCCCGCTTCGTCGGGGGGCCACTTGCCTTCTACGCTTCACGCTACGCGCGCGGGCTTCGCCACGCTTCCAGCTGGGTGTGGCACTCTCAACAAGCTATGGGTGAGCCAATCCAACTCTGTGTGCCAGCCGTTGCATGGGCTTCTCTTTGACGCCTCGAAGCGGTCTGGCTCGGCGCACTCCGACATGCGCCCCCAGCCTGCGACGCCTACGGTGGAAGTGGGTACGCCCGATCTTGTCCGGCAGCCGCCCGTCATCTGGAGGCGTGTCATCGTGGCGACAATCGACTTCTGGGGGCCGTATTTCTTCGATATGGGGGCTCAAGGTCTTCCGACCGGTGGGGCAAAGACCGTCTCATTCGCTCCGGTCAGTACTTTCGACGGAACTGTCACGGCTACAGCCCATCCGGACACCACCTCACCAAGTGGCACGGCTCACGACAAAACCGCTGTGTGGGCGCAAGAGGCCTACATCCAAAACATCCCCCATGTTCAGGGTGACCTCGTCTCCCATGAATACGTCCTTTGGGTGACCATGACCAACACGGGCGCAGCCACCGTCCGGTACATCACCCTGTGGATCTCTCTGGTCAAGCCGTGAAGGAGATTTCAATGCTTTTGACGGTGGTCCACGACCAGGCGGGGAACATCGTGGGTGCGGTGGCCCATCCTCCGGGTACCGCCCCGCCAGCGAGCCCGCGACTGGAATCTGGGCAATATGTTGCGGACATCGATGTGCCAGAAATTACGGCAGACCTCGAACCATCCGCAGTATTCGAGCGACTGACACAGGTAGTCAGTGACTATCGCGTTGAAGTAGGCGCCGACACAACCAGTCTGGTCCAGAAGTAAAGCGTCATCGCTCGCACCGGCACTGAGCTGGCCACCACTCAGCCCCGGATCACCCCGAACACCGTCAACGCCACCGCAGTGACGGTGGCAAGGACAGCGATGGTTGGCAGCGGCCACCTCCCCTTCTCCAGGGAGGCAACCCGTTGCTCCAAGTCCTCGACGGCCTTGTCTGTTTGGTCACTGCGCTGCACGAGTAGCGCCAGCTGCCCGTCGATGCGGGCAAGGCCGACTTCCAGGGCGCTGCGCAGCTCCGCGAGAGCCAGCGCGATCTCTCCCTCGGGCACGGATGCCTCCTTATCTTCTGCTGCGCGTCAGTACTTGGGGGTGGCCGGGTCATGCTGGCTCGACAGCCAGGATGCCGTGCCGACCCGTCCGAGGACCGTGCCGAGCGTGGACTTCAGTGCCGACAGGCCTGCGGGGATCGCGGCAACGGCTGCTGCCTGCCACGCGGAGAGCGACACCAGATCGGTGGTGCTGGAGGCAGCCATCAGGCCCAGGAGCGACTGAACGTAGGTGGCGATAGTCCGCTCCGCTATATCAGCGAGGGCCTGCGGCATGGGGTCGTGCTCCTGTTCCGGGGCGGTAGCCGTCGGATCGGTCGTGCCAGCTGCGCGCGGCACGCGCAGAGCCGCCCACGTCTGCGGGCCGGGGACTCCGTCAGCTGCAGCACCGTGGTGCCCGCGCTTGATCTGGTAGGCGGCGTACGAACGGCGGTGCGCGTCGTTCCACACCGGGCCGGGCGGGGTGTCGTAGGAGTCGCAGCCTTCCGCGATCAGCCGCTTCGCCATCGCCTCGATCACCGGTGACGACCGGCCGTCGCGGAAGAAGTCCCTGCCGGGGTACGCGGCGTACGTCGTGACCGGCTTCGGCCTGGGCTTCGGTTTCGGCTCAGGAGTGGGCTTCGGCTTCGGCTTGGGCTTGGGCTTGTCCGGCGTCTCGCCGTCGTCCTTGAGGTAGCGGGCGACGCGGGCGCGGAAGTCGTCCATGTCGATGCCGCCCGGGTCCGGCTTACCCGGCTTCCACTCCTTGTGGCCGATGACGCTGTGCTCGTTCCAGCCGTGGGCCCGGCAGACGGCGGCGGCAGCGCGGGCCATCGCGTCCAACTGCGCGGAGGGCCACATCTGGTTGCCGGTGTTGATGCACTCGAAGCCGTAGAAGTGCCGGTTGCCGTCGGTGTCGGCCTCGTTGTCCCGTGAGAGGGTCTTCTTCTCCGCGATGACGGCGAGCAGCACATCGGTGTCGCCCATGCCGGCGTGATTGGCCCTGCCGTACCCGACCAGGTGGATCGTCCCGGACCGGTCGATCACGCCGTGGCACAGAGGGCCGGGGAGGTCCTGGTAGCCGACGCGGCACAGCTCCACCATGTCGGCCTCGGACGAGTACGCGCCAGTGTGGTGGATCATCACCCCGTTCACGGGGCCCCAGTTGCCGTGGGTGTTTCGGTTGTGGGTGCGCCACGTTCGGTGCTCGACGACACCGAGGCCCGCGCGCTTCAGCACGGACAGAAACCTGTCCGCGCTCAACGGAGTTGCCACGCTCGCTTCGCATTCTCCCCTGCGCCGTTTGACAGTCGGCCGAGCCCACTGCTGCGGACTGGTCCCTCGGGAGGTGTCAGCGAAGACTGGGCCGGAGGGTCGGCCCGTGAACATGCTAACGCTGCAGTGATCTCCAAACATGCGGAGACCTCAACTCCACCTCTGAATACCGAAGTTGGAGGAATGACTTCATGACCGATGGGACAAGATGCGCGCACGGGCCGAAGTCTGAAGACAGCTCGCCCAGGTCGCGGATCTTCCGAATCGGGGGCTCAGTCCTTCAAGGCCGGCGAAGTGAGGTCAGGATGTCTGAAAGCAAGAAAGATCCGAAGCGGTCCCGGGTGTTCGTCCATGTGGGCGTCGCTGTCCTGGCGACGCTGATCATCGCAGCTGTCCTATGGGGCCCATGGATCCTCGACGACCCCTACCTGCGCGATCAGAACGGCAACCTCTCGTCCTCCGCCGGCACCATCATCACCGGCCTTCGCACCTCAATCGTCGCGCTGGCGGCTGCCACCATCGCCGCAATTGGGGTTCGGTACACTCATCGCACACTGGAGCACACGCGGGAGAAAGATCTAAGGCAACAGGCAGAGGAAGGCCTCAACCGTTACCGCCAGTTGGTCCATGACCACGACATTGGCTTGCTCCTCAAGGCCGTCGAAAACGATGATGTCGCGGATGCAATCGATACGTACGCCGTATCATTCTCTGCCGAGGATCGCCGCAAGATAGTCGTGTGCGATGCCCAGTACAAAAACGTGTTGCTGGCCTATCGTGGCGGAGTGATGCCCTTGGACGAATTCATCGGCCGAGTGCGGGCTTTGCTGCAGAATCACTACTTCCAAATGTACTGGGATGCCTCTCGCGACCGGCGCCGGAGCCTCCCTGAGGACGCAGTTGAAAGCTCTCTCGGCCTCATTGTGGATCGACTAAAAGCCGAATTGGATGAGTCCTCGGACGAGGAGTGGTGGGCCGTCGGCGCAGAGGAACCCCGTCAAGCGGACTGAGGCTAGATCGCGGCTGGAGGACGCAGACTGTGCCTCTACTCCTCGTCGCCGTCCAGACGGCACGAAGAGCTGTCGAGGCTGAGCCAGGTGGCTTTGACGCTGCCGCCGTCCTGGACGCGCAAGGTCACCTGGCCCTTGGGATCGATGTCGAGGTGAAGTTCGCGGCGCGCCGCATCGGAAGCAACGGGAATCGTGCGAGGTACAGCGGGCCAGAAGCCCTCCGGCAGGAAGGCGATCACGGCTTCATCCACGGCCCGGGTGCCTGGTAGGCCGATCCGTCCACTGAACTCCAGGGTGTTCCACAGGTTGGCGCGGATCTGCGGAGGTTGCGCGGGGTCGGGCACCACCGTGTCTCCGGTGAGCGGCAGGTTGCGCCACGGTGGGTACGGTGCGCGCCGGGCCCGCTCCAGGACACTGACGCGCCGCTCCAGGGCGGCCATGCGGCGTGCGAGCTCGGCGATCGTGTCCGGCATCTACGCCTCCTCCGTCTCGTCGCCGTTCTCCTCTGGTTTGAGGGTGCGTTCCAGCTGCAGCGTCACGCGCTCGGGGGTCTCGCCTTCGCCGGGGCGTACGGTCCAGCCGGTGATGCGGTTCCAGCCGTCGTAGGCGGTGTGCGGTTCGTGCAGGCGGATGCGGACGTCATCGCCGACACGCAGCGCCTCGATGGGGGCGGCGGGATGATCGGTGATCTCCATCTCGGTGAGGGTCGGCAGGATCTGCCGGGCCAGCCGCTCGCGGCGAGCGCGCTGCCGGAGCTTGGTCGTGTCCTTCTCGCTGGTCTCCAGCTTGTGTTCCAGGCGCAGCCGTCCGTTGCGTTCGCCGTCGACCACGACCTTGCGCCTCGCGCCTTCGCCGGCGCCGAGACCGATGACCCACTGGGCGTAGGAGTCGGCGTCCTTGAGGATGTGGGGTTGGCCGGTCACGTTGGCGCCGGTGGTGAAGGTCAGATCCTCGCGGCGGCGGCCGAGGCGGGGGGCGCCCAAGACGATGCGGCGCTCGGTGTGGCGCCCGCGCCAGGTGACGGTCTCGGTCCATTCCAGGCCGTCATCGATGTCGGCCATCTCGTCAACGATCTCGCCCAGGTTTCGGGGGTCCGCCTTGGAGGTGGTGTAGGGGTCCTTCGCGGTGCCGGTCTTCGCCGTCGACTTCGTGTCGTCCACGACCACACCGAGATCGCCGTCGGGCTGGTCCTGGGCGTATGACCAGACGTCGCGGATGACCTGGCACGGATCGGCCTCGATGTAGGGGCCGCGGCCGTCGAGGTTGCCGTGCAGATCGAAGCGGCGGTGCAGATAGCTGGTGAATCCTGAGGCCTCGACGGGGAGTCGGGGGCCTTCTGGTTCGGCCCGCCACAGCAGCCCTCCCCACACCAGCCGTGCGTTTCGCTCGACGAGGATCACGGTGTCACCGGCGTCGTCGAGCATGTCGCTCAGCGCCCGGGAGAACGTGGGGTTGAGGGTCGCGTGGAACGAGCCTGGCCCGGACCGCTCGGGACCGAACTCGACCCCGGTCAGCGGCAGGTTCCAGTGCAGGATCTCGCCCGTGGCGGCGCGGGCGAGGATGTAGCGGTAGTCGGCCATCACACCGGGCTTTCGGTGAACGCGATGTCGCAGGTCACGGTGGTGCCCCTGGCAACGGCCAGGTCGCCGCCGCCGTACTTGTCGACCTGGTTGGTCTGCACGGCCAGGTGCTGGCGGGTACCCCGGTAGGCCGGTGGGAGGGTGAACGTGTCGGCGAGCGTGACGCTGCAGCGGCGGGTGGTGGTGCCGTCGTCGTCGACCACGGTGGGTGAGGCGTTGTGTTCGCCCAGGCGGGTGCGGAGTTCGGCGTAGATGTTGCCTGCTTCGGCGCGCAGGCCGGAGAGGGTGACCACGACGGTGGTCTTCGTCGCCCAGGAGGGGATGTCCACGTCCCAGGCGGCTTCCCTGGGCCAGTTCGCCCACTGGCCGTGCGGGGCGGGCACCGGTTCCTGGGCGGTGGGGTGCACGGTGTGCAGGGTCCGCTCGGTACGTGGGTTGGCGAGCCGGCGCAGGTCGGTGATCATGTCGGCGGTGACCGCGGCGGTGTTGCGGGGCAGGGTGATGCGGGCCAGGGGGATGGCGGTCATCCCGCGCAGCACGGTCGGGTCCTGGTCCACGCCCTTGACGAGGTGGAAGTAGCCGATGTCCTCGGTGCGCGGGTCGCGTTCGCCCTCGTATTCGGGGTCCTCGACGCGCAGGACGAGCAGGTCGGTGCGGGCGAACGGCCCGGTCGGAGGGACGTCGACGACCGCGTCGCCGATGTTGCTCTGGGTGTAGGAGCCCTGCCAGGGGTGCACCCCGTGGATGAGGGCCGAACCGTCGCCGACACGGACCCCGGGCCCGGGGGCTTCCAGGGGCTGGACCTTGAGATCCGCGGCTGCGACAACGCCCTGTCGGCCGCGCGCGAGGTCGCGGATCATCAGGCGCATCGCGCGTGCGGAGTGGCGGCCGCCGCGCACCATCATCGGGGGTTGGACAAGGGTCACTGGTGCTCCGTTCACAGGGCGGTGTACGCCGACCGCCACGAGACTTCGAGGCGCGCGGTGCCGGTGGGGTCGTCTCCGCTCCAGCCGATCTCGGAGCGGCCCCGCGGTATGGCGAAGAGGTCGAGGCGGGAGGCTGCGGTGAGGTCGTTCGCGACGTTGACCGTGCCGTTGCGCAGGGCCCAGCAGGTGTTGGGCCGGGTCTCCATCTCCACCCACTCCCCGGCGCGCAGCGACAGGCGCAGTTCGAGTACGCGGCGGGTGACGGTGTTCCAGATGCGCGGGTTGGCGACCGGGCCGTGGATGCGGATGCTGGGCCAGGTCGACACGTTGCCCTGGTTGGTGATCCATCCGGGCCGCTCGCCCGGGGCGGTGTGGCCGCAGGTTTCGGGCGCGCACAGGGTCTGGTCGGCGGTGTTGTCGCGGTCCTTGGGCCTCGCCGCCTGGTCGAGGCCCAACGGCAGCTGCGACAGTTCGTCGTCGTACCAGCGCGGGTCCGTGCCGGCGAACTCCAGGTCGAGCGGGATCCACCCGTTGATCGCCGTGGTGGTGCTGGTGGCTTCCGCGCGCCGCAGGCGCCCGTACATGCGGCGGGTGCGGTGCCCGGGCCAGCGTCCGCGCAGCACATGACGGCCCTCGGGCCGGGTACGGGCGGCAGGGTCGTCGAGGGCCAGTTCCAGGCGGGCCAGCAGATCGGCGGCTGCGGCCGGGTCTCCGGGGGTCTTGATGCCGGCCTCGATGCGCAGGGTGCGGGTGCCGTAGAAGTCCTGGCCGGGGAACGTGCCGTCCCCGGTCGGGTTGTCGACGTCCTGCGGCCTGGTGGCGGGCGAGCCGAGTCCTTCGATGTTCCCGACCGGGATACGGGTGCCGTGGCCGAAGACGAAGCCTTCGATCTCGAACTGCCAAGGGGCCAGTTCGATGCGGGGCTGCTTGGTTGGTGTGGTCAAGGTCAAACCCTCCCGCCACGCTGCGCGTTGCGCAGGTTGCGCATCATTTCGGTGCCGATCTGCTCAGGTGTGGCGGAGCTGTCGGTGACGGTGACCGGCATGGTTCCGATCAGCGGCTGCTGCTCACGCACGACGACGACCTGGACGCGCCCGCCGGCGCGGGCGTCCACCACGCGGGTCCGGGCGGCGTCGTTGCCCGTGCGGACGTCGAAAGCCCGCACCACGCCCGCCATGACGTCCTCGCTCCGCGCCCGCTTGAAGGAGCTGGCGAGCACGGGGCTGTAGTCCTGGCTGTCTCTTACGCCGCCGTTGGCGAACCACTCGACCTGTCCGCCGAAGCGGCCGACGACTTCCTCCACGATGGCCTTGCTGCGGTCCCGCTTGGACTGCGCCAGCGGCACGTAGGCCTCTCCCCCGGTGGAGGGCTCCGCCCAGATGCGCCAGCTCCCGGCCGGGGCGATCTGCGCAACGTGCTGCTCACGACGGGGTCCGGTGATCCCTCCGTCGGCGAAGTAGTCGACGACGGCACCGTCCGCGTGGCGGTTGGCCCGCCTGCTCAGGTTCTCGGCCTGTTGACGCACGGCGTCAGCGGCCCCGGACCCGTCGCCGAGCGAGGAGAAGACGCTGACGTGGCGCGTGGTGACGGTCACCGACTTGCCGCGCAACGCGTCGATGCGTTGCTGAATGGAGTCAGCGGCCTTGCGCGGGCCGCTGGTCGGCACGGTCACCTTGACGTTCTTCGAGCCGGGGACCTTCTCGATACGGAAGCCGAGCGCCTGAAGTTCCTTACGGGCCTGCGCGGTCGGTGCGCGCACGATGACGGACTTCGCGCCGGGCGTGGACCGGATTTTGGCCTGCACCGCCTCCAGGCTCTTGATGGCCGCGGCGGTCGGCGCGGAGACGCGGACACGCTTGCTGTTCGGGGTCTGGCCGAGCTTGTCGATCAGCCCGTCGAGGTTCTTCCGGGCGGCGGCGGTCGGCGCGGTGATCTTGATCTGCCGAGTGCCTGGCACCGTCTCCACCGTGAAGCCGAGCTCGCGCAGCTTCTTCTGCGCCCCGTCGCTCAGCGAGTCCACCTTGATCGTCTTGGCGTTCGGCATCCGGTGGAGCTCGGCTTGCACCGCGATCAGGTTCGCGAGCGTGCTGTCCATGCCCTTGGTCTGGAGCAGCAGGGACACCTTCGACGGCAGCAGGCCGAGGCTGTCGGCGACGGCTTCGGCCTGGGTCCGGGTCAGGCCGAAGCCGCGGGCTGCCTGGATCGCTTCGGTGCGTGCGCGGCTCATCTCCCCTCGGGCCTTGGCCAGCGCCTGGGGCAGTGCCTCACCGTTGCGCTGGGCCAGGTCGTACGTCGCGACCGAGGCGTCGGCCGCTGCATCGGCCAGTGCGGTGAGCTGGGTGTAGAGCTGCTGCCCGTTCCTCGTGGTGGTGTTGAGGGTCTTGTCCTCGTTGACGAGCTGTCGGCCGCCGTATCCCTGGTCGCGGCTGACGTTTCTGCTGCCCTCTTGTAGATCGAGGACGGCCGAGTTCACCTTGGCCTCGGCGGCCTGGAGGGAGATCTGGCCGCCCGAGAGCAGGTCGAGTGCCGACTTCAGGGAACGGGTGCGGGTGTCGGCGTCGGCGGTCTCATCCGCCAGGCCACCGACGGCCGCCTTCAGCCTGTCGTACGCCGACGTGCCGTCCCCGGTGCCCTTCGTGGCCTGTGCGAGGTCCTTGGCGTTCTTGATCGACTCGGCCATCTCGCCCTTGACGCTGCCGAGTGCGTCGGCGGCGTCCTTGTACTGCTGGCCGACGTCGGTGTAGTCGAGGACGGAGGCCTTGCCTGCGGCCACGTCCTTGTAGGCGCGGTGGGCGTTCGCGGTGGTCAGTAGCTGCTTTTGCAGTGCCTCCAGTGAGGTGCCCTGCCCGAGGTAGGCGTCCGTCAGGGTCGCGAGCGGCACGCCGGCCTGGTCGAGGACCTTGGTGAGCTGGCCCTGGCTGGTCTTGGTGTCCAGCAGGGCTTGGGCGGCCTGCTGGCGCACGTTGCTGTCGATCTGCCCGCCGGATTCGCGCAACGCTGAGGTGAGTGAGGAGATGCGCTGCTGGTGTTCGGCCGCGGCCTGGGCCGCGCGCTGCTGGCGGGCGGCGAGCTGTCCCAGGCCGACAGCGACACCTGCCATTGCGATGCCGAACGGCCCGCCGAGCGCATTGGTGATGCCGCCGAGTGCTGAGCGCAGGCCCGAACCGGCGGCACGGGTCATGCCGTTGAGGGTGCCGGTGAAGGTTGTGCCTGCGCCGTTCGCGCTGCGGAAGGCTGTGGTCATGGTGCCGAGGAATCCGACTCGCGCCTGTAGTACGGCCCATGCGGCGCCGTACCTCGACAGGGAGACACCGGCGCTGGCGGCGAGGGACTGCTGCACCCGCATCTGCTGGGCGAGGGACTGGAAGCCGCTGCGTACCGGCCCGCTGACCGTGTTCGCGACGTTGGTCAGGGCCGGCTGGAAGCGGCGGAACAGCAGCATCGCCAGGGCGGCGGACTGGATCGGCGCGGGCAGCGCACCGAAGGCGGTGACGAGTCCGCCGACGAGGTGGCCGATCGGCACGAGGACGAGGGACAGGCCGGAGACGGCGTCCATGGCCGCGTTGGCGACGGTGGCGATGATGTCGAGCGTTCCTGCCGCCGCGCCGCCGTCCTCTCCCAGCGTGGAGAGGGCGGCCACGATCGGCTGGGCGCCGTCCGCGGCGTTGTCCAGGACCTCGCCCAGAGCCCGGGCCGCGTTGATCAGCAGGTTCAGGCCGGTGGCGAGGGCGTCTTCGCCGAGTTCCGTCAGCGGGCCGACGAGCCGTTGTGCCTCATCGATGAGCCCGCCGAGACCGGCTTCGGCCTTCTGCTTCAGCTCCGGCCCGTACAGGACGGCGAGGTTGCGGCCGTACTCCAACGCGGTGGTCAAGTACGGGGTTGCCCCGGCCATCCCGCGGGTCAGCAGCCGGGTCACCCACTCCAAGCCCGGAGCCATGCCGTCGTACAAGGCCAGCCCGGTCTGGCGGGCCTGGGTACGCAGCTGCATCATGGCGCCCGCCAGGCCCTGGCCGCGCGAGGCGGTGATGGACGCGGCGGCGCCGGTCTGGCGTACCGCCACCGACAGCGCATCGAAGGACTCGGTGCCCTGATGGGCGAGAGCGACCGCACCGCTCAGCGCCGGCTTGCCGAACGCCTGGGTGACAGCGGCGGTGAAGTCCCTCTGGGACATCTCGTGTTCGGCCTTCGACAGTCCCTCGATGACCGTACGAAGACCACGGAAACGGCCCTGTGCGTCCCAGGCCTCGATCCCGAGCTCCCTCAGCGCGCCGCGCATCTTCGGCGTCGGCGCCGCCAGGTTCGCGAAGATCCCCCGAAGCGATGTGCCCGCGGTCTGCCCGAGGATGCCCGCCTTGCCGAGCATGCCGACCGCGGACGCGGTGTCCTGCAAGGAGACGCCCAGGCCGTGGGCGACCGGGCCCGCGTACCGCATCGAGTAGTAGATGTCGGTGATGGAGCCGGAGGCGTTGTTCGCGGTCGCGGCCAAGGTGTCGGACGCCCTCGCGGCCTGATCGGCACCGAGACCGTACTGGTCCATGATGTCGCCCAGATACTTGGCCGACGTGGCGGCGTTGACGTCTGCAGCGGAGGCGAGCTGGAGCGAGGCGCGTACGGCGTCGATCGACTGATCCGCCCGGAAGCCTGCCTTGGACAGCTCGACCATGCCCTCGGCAGCATCGGCAGCGGTCGAGCCCGGCAGACTCAGGTCGTTGCCGAGTTCCTGTGCCACAACCGCGGCGCGCTGCATCTGGGCGGCGGTGGCGCTGGTGACCGCCCGGAACAGGTTCATCTGCCGCTGGTAGCGGTTGCCTTCCTCGACCATCTCGCCCGCGCCGAGCAGCAGACCACCACCGGCGAGTACGTTGGTAGCGGAGATGCCGCGCCTGCCAGCTCCCGCCACGGCCCGCTCCAGGCGGGACATGGAGCGGGCCCCGTCGTTCCCGGCCGCCCGGAGGCTGGCGCGGGCCGTCGCAGCGCGGCCGGTGATCTGGCCCAGCTCACCGGCGGTCGCGCGGACAGAGCGGTTGAGCGCGGTGAACTGGCTGGTGAGAAGGTCCCCTTGCGCATCGAGGCGGGCGAGGGTGCGGGTTGCAGCATCCGTGCGGTCCGCCAGGGTGCGCATCTGACCGGAGGCAGCACGCGTTCCCGCGATCAGGTCGCGGACCTCGGCGCGCATCGCCACGGTCAGGGTGAACCCGGCCACCGCAGCGGGCCTCCTTCCATCGTCGGGCAGGGGTTGTTCAGGGGCGTTCGTCGTACTAGGCGCGCGGCAGGAGCTGGATCTTCACGCCATATCCGGAGCGGTCGTTGGGGACGTGGTCGCGTTCCTGCTCGATCAGCTCGCAGCCGGGGCAGCGCACCGTGTCGGTGACGTAGGCGTGCCGGTCACCGCCGCGTTGGTCGTCCCACTCCTCCAGGCGGGTGTGGCACTCGGGGCACACCGACCGCTGCCACTGCGCCCACGCCAGCGCCTTGGCCCGGTCCAGCTCCGTCCACCGGCCGTCGCCGCCGAGGAACTGCGAGTGCGGGATCCGGTATCGCTCGCACAGCTCCAGCTCGGCGCGCAGCTGCGCATCGCGGCTCAGTCTTTTCCCAGCTCCACCCGGCTCTCTTGCTGGACCTGCCAGGCCGCGTCCCACAGGGCGTTGGCGTCCGGAGCGGACCAGCCGTTCAGCAGCTCCTCGGCCTCCTCACGGCTCATGCCGTCCATGGAGGCCGCCGAGACGAGAGCCGCGGGGAACGTGTCCGGGTTGAAGATCGCGCCTTCCTCGGTCTGCTGTTCGGTCGGCGGATGCTCGGCGATCAGGTCCTCCAGCACGGGGCGCGGTATGGCCCGGAAGGTGAGGAAGTCCGACGCGGCGTCCAGCGCGGCTCGGGCGTCGTCGTGCGTGGCAGCAGCGTCAGCGGCTCGCTGGAGGGCCTGCTCGTCGCCTGGGCTGGCCTCGGCGAGGAACCGGGCACGCCGGGCGGCCTGCTCACTCTCCTCGAACCGCTGGCGAAGGGGGTCGTCGTCGCAGATGCGGAGCTTGTTCTGCGGCCGGGGGCGGCGGCGCAGGCGGTCCATCTTGGCCGCCCACTCCCCCTCCGCCTGCGTGGCGGCGGAGGGGGACGCCGGACGCTTGGCCGGTGCGGGACGTGACATGGTCAGTCCTCGTCGCTGTGCTCGCGGACCGTGGCAGCGGTCTTTGTGGTGCTCACGACGGTCACGTCGACGTGGTCACCGTCGTGGTGGCCGTGCTCGTCGTCGCAGTCCTCAACCGGCGTGGGCAGTGGGTGCGGGGGAACTGCCTCGGGTACAGGGGCATCCAGCGAGGGCTCCTCGGTGACCGTGAAGGTCACTTGGAACTTCGCGGCCTCGTTGCCGGTCGAATACGTCGCAGCGCGGGTGGCGACCTGGGCGGGGAACACGTCGACCGACCGGGAGCCGGGGATGTCGCCCTTGCGGAGGAAGGCGACGAAGCCCTGGGCGCCCTTGGGCAGTTGCTGCTCGATGTCGTCGGAGAACCGGTCCTCGTAGAAGGTCAGGGAGCTGGCGTCGGCCTTGTCGTTTCCCGGGATCGAGGAGTTGAAGGTGGTCCCCATGTCCGGGGTCTCGATCGGCTCGTTCTCCAGAGCCCAGCCCTCGATGTCGCTGACCGCCTTGGTCAGGTCGAAGCGGTTGGGCTTGGAGATCTCCGTACGGGTCGGCCGCTCAGGGTTGTTGACCTTCTGGAGCCAGTAGATCTTGGAGATGCCGCGCCGAAGGAATCGGGTCTGGGCAGACGGCTTCGTAGACGGCTTCGTCGAGGACACAGGTCCGCTCCCACTTCTGGGGCAGCGTCCCGTGCCGAGGCCCTGCCCCTTGAGGTTCAAAGGGGGTTCGCCTGGCCTGGGGCCTAGCGTCCGCGCGGGCCTCCGCGGTGAGGATGAAGAATGCGATTCTTCAGGCGGGTGTCACGGTGATCGTGAACCGCTGTACGTAGGACACGATAGCGCCTGCCGCTGACACTGACGGCTCCCCTCCGGCGTCATGATCCAACTCACGGTCAATGACACGGGCTTGGGGAACACGCAGGTCGTAGGCCCATCCGCCGTCACTGCGGCCGATGATGCCGTCGCGTACGCGGTCGGCCAGCCACTCCACCTGGTCGCCGCGCTCACCGACCGAAGTGACCTGGTAGCCCCAGGCCACGTCCGCGTGCCAGTCCTCCAGCGGCGGACCGCTGAACTCTCCCGGCAGCGAATCCAGCACGGTGTACGGCGCCGTGGCAGGGGCCCACTCACCTGACTCGCCCTGTACACGCGGGAGTTCACCTATGCCGCACGGCCGGCCGGTCGCCTTCTCGATCAGCGCCGCCATTGCCCGAGTCACCGGCATGCGGGGTGCGCTCACGGCAGCACACCGTCCTCCAGCGCCTGGAGGAAAGCAGGCTGGGTCTGCCGGAAGGCAGGCTCGACGTGGGGGAAGGGCGGCTGCCGGTAGTGGCGGCCGAGGGAGTCGACACCGACAAAGCCGTACTCCAGCCTCCGCGCCTGCGGGGCATCGGTGAACACCTCTGCGGTCACCTGCCCGCCGCTGGCGCGCACCCGTACATCCCACGACGCCCGGTACTGGCCGGTGATCACATTCGGCCCCGGCCTGCCGCTCGCATTGCGCTGAATACGGACCCGCAGCAACATCGCGTGATGCCGGGTGATCGTCCGCGTGCGGGACCGGGCAGCCGGACCCATCCGCGCCAGAGCAGCGGCCAGAGCGATCGGATCGCGGAACGAGGTCGCATCCGGGTGGGCATTCGGGTGAGAGTTCGCCAGCGCCATCAGTCGACCACTTGCACTCGCAGGATGCGCACCACGCTGTAGGTGCCGACGTGCTGGTCCGAGACCCGGAACCGCCTGCCGACGAGCTGCGGGTCACGCGGACCGCCGGACCGTACCGAACCCGCGACGCGCACCACATCGTCCGGCCTCAACTCCGGTGCCTGCACCGGAAGAACAGCCTGGTAGTCAGTGGTCGGCGGCTCCTGGACGGCCGCACCGTCCAGCGGTCTGGTGATCGCCGGGCGCCCCCACGGCATCACCGCGCCCAGCCCATCCCAGACGAGCACCTCGTCCGGCGCTGGAGGGATCAGTCTGCCCGTCGACTCGTCGAGCACGTCGTCCGCGCGGCCCGCGCTGTCGCGCCACACCTCCAGCTTGTCATCGAGGATGCGGCCGACGACGCGACGCGCGCCGTCCACATCAAACGCCACGTGCCCACTCCTGGAGCTGGAGGAGCATCGCCTGCGTCAGCGAGTGCGGGCCCGTTCCGAGGTCAGGCCGGGCCAGCGCCGAACGTTCAAGTTCCTCGGCGTCGATCGCCGCCAGGAAGACCGCGGCCGCCGGGCCCGGATCGGAAGCATCAGCAACCGAGACGCGGGCTATGCCCTCGAAGGCCGTCTCGGCCCATTCCCCGGCGGACAGGACGACTTGCGGAGACTCCCCTTCGTGGTGACTGATCGCGTAGCCCTTGAAGCCTCCTGGGTCCACCTGCCGTCCGTCGATCTCGATCGCGGCCTTCGGACCGCGGGCGGTGATTCTGACGCTGTGCAGATCCGCTTCGTTGTGATCCATTCAGCAAACGCTAAATCCGCTGTCGGACAGCACCAGACGTACGGAGAGACGGCCCGTGGCTACGTTGCCCCAAGACAGCTCGTCATCGCGGAGGACTCTCCTGGAGAGGCACACGCTGTGGTAGGAGAGAGACGGCCCAACGCCCCCTCAGATTAGGTGGTGGGCTGCATCCAATAGCCCTTGGGTGATGGCGTCGGTAGCGCCCTGGGCGAGGGCGTCACGGATGTGGATTACGAGCTGGTGCATCCGGCTGACTGTTGGTACGGAGCTGGCCGACTCGTTCGCGAGTTGCTCGGCGTCATCGATGAGCTGGCTGCGCTGTTCTTCCGAAAGGTCGACGGTGTGAGCAGCATCCAAGACCCGCCGGGCGAAATCGGCAAAATCCGCAGGCGACGCACCATGGGTAACCTTTAGGATGTTGTGATCTCCGATTGTGGTATTGCCATAGACCGAGCCAATGTTGATATTAGGCTGGTTCTGCATGAACTCCCTCACACTCACTTCGTTTTCCCCTTCGAGACCACATTCGATGCCCGCGCCTGTCAGGCGGAGCACCTGAAGACGCCCGTCGCGGCGGTAAAGAACAGCCAGCCCTTTCTCGCCGAGATACTCTGCGGCCTGCAATACTTCCTCTTGTGTCAGCCGGTCCCGGTACAGGCACAATGCGCCTGAGGCGAGGAAATCCTCCACCATGAGTCGACACTGCGGGTAGGTATCCATGGCGGCTTTCACCAGCGCGCTGGTGAGGTAGTCGAACCGCACCCGGCGGGTGCGGCGGGCAAGCAGGAGCTCCTCCGCTGCCGCCACGCCGGTGATCGTCAGCCGTACGATGCTGTGGCGGAGTGTCTGCAGTACTTCAACGGTTTCCTGCTGTTGGGCGTATGCCAGGACAGCTTGTAGCCGCGCGTCGCTGAGCTGCTGTTCTTGGGTGAACTGCTCCGGATTCTCGTAGCGCAGGGTGTCTTCGCCGACCTTCTCCGATAGCCACAGCACTAGCAGTGCAGCATGTGCTGCCAGGCTCGGCTGTTCCAGATGCCACGGGGTGAACAGGTCACGTACCGGTGGTGCCGCTGGAGCGGGGACCAACCGCTCAGCTGATGCGAGCTGGCGGCTGCGCCGGCTCCAGTAGTCTCCGATGTCCTCAAGGCCGCGGTAGGCTCTGATTCGCCGGTCAACCCCCAATTCCCATCCGAACAGGCCAACGTTGTCTTCCCAGTGAACCGTAGGGGTGACGTCCTCCGGGCTGCCGCCTTCCGGGATGGCAAAGGCGCGAAAGGGGAAAGGGTTGGTCAGCGAATTCGAGTAGACGCACCATGGCTCCTCGCGCGACAGGATGAAGCCCAGGCGTAACAGTTCCTTCAACTCCGGCCGGGAAAGCAATCCCGTTTCAGCTTGGGCGTTCTCGCTGTGTAGCCGGACCGGCTGTTCACTGCGTGCGGGCCAGTGTTCCTCGATATGAGCCAATGTTCGTACCAGCGTGACGAAGGTGTCGATCACGTCGGTGGTTTCGGCACAGTGGGCGGCGCCAGCGGCGGTCAGCTTCAACAAGCTGTTCGGCGAAGGCACATGGTGCCGGCTATCGGGCCAGCCCACTAGCAGATGTGGTGGGAGCTGCGCCAGCATCTCCACTGCGTCGATGCCTTGCTGGTACAGACTCAGGTCGATCATACGGAAGGTAGGCCAGCCTTCCTTCGCTGCCTCCTGCCAGACCAGATTGAGTAGCAGGCGCTCTTCGTCGTTGCGCGGTGCTGGGATGCGGTCGCTACCCGGTGGCTGTCGCGGCACAGCTCATTGTGACGACTCATGCAGGCTTTGCGCCATAGGCCTTTCGGCTAGGGCCTGACTCCCCGATCATGAATGCCGCCTGGCGGTTGCGACTGCCAGGGGGAGGTGCGGTGACGCTTCCGTATACCCTGCGTTTGCGCGGGGCCTTCGGCACGAAGCTCCATCTCGATCCGTTTGAGGAGCGTCGTCTTGCCGGTGGAGTGGGTGCCGAGCACGGCAATACGGATGGGCTGGCTGGTGGTCACCACAGTGTGGGGTCCTCTTCTGGTTGGGGGGCGCCAGGCAGGCCAGGGGGGACGGCCGCGGCGATGAGCTGGTCCCAGGTTTCGTAGTGGCTAGCCATGGTGAGCAGGAGTTGCGCCGTGGCGTAGGCGTCGTAGGTCGCGCGGTGCCTGCCGACGCGCGGGGCCTGTGACAGGTCCGGCTGTGCGTGTTTGATCAGAGCGTCGAGGGTGTAGGACGGCAGGCTCTTGTACGTCGCCTTAGCGAGGCGAAGCGTGTCGATGACCCCACCCGGCTTCCACGTCGGCAGATGGCGGCTCAACTCCCGGTAGTCGACGTGGGCGTTGTGGGCGCAGATCCAATCGTGGCCGAAGAAGTCACAGACCTGGTCGGCGAGTTCTCCCCATGCGGGCTTGTCCACCAGGACCTCGTTGGTCAGGCCGTGGATACCGGCCGCGCGCGTCGTGACCGGGCGTTCCGGTCGGATCAGCCACGCCCCGGCTGTGCTGATGTCCGGCTGGCCAGCACGGACGGGCAGCGCGGCGATCTCGACGAGGTCGGGCGGGTTGGTGCCGTTGCCTTCGACATCGACGGCGAGGACGCGTTGCGGCCAGGACTGGAAGTTCATGGTGTCGGCGTTCCGTTCTCCGCCTCCCGACCGATGGGGGCCCGGCCGTGCTGGCGGTAGAGGTGAGGGGTGTCCGGTCGTGGCACGGGAAGCCGAACACCTGCTGGAGGCAGTTACGCTTGGGTCCGTCCGGGCCCTCCACGATGATGGCGCGTTCGTCGATCTCCACGGATCCAGTCGCGCCGAGATCGCGTGCCGCGCGGGTGGCCTCGACTAGGTCGGGCTTGATCCACGCCTCCTTGCACAACGCCCTCACGGATGCTGCTCGGGCTTGAAGGCGACTCCGGCCAGCGCGCCCGCTTCGTGCGGGTCAAGGTCGGCGTGCGGGTGACTCGGGTGCCAGCGGTGTGGTGGTACGAGTCCTGGTGGCTCCAGGGCCCAGTTGCCGAACAGCGCCTGAATGGTGGCGGCATCGCGGGGCTTGAAGTCGATTCCCGCCATGCGGAATGGCGCCGTGAACCTGGACATGGGGTTGTCGCCGAGGTCAGTGGCGTGGGTGAGGGACAGGGCGCTGCCGGGCGGCAGTTGTTCCCGCAGGACGTCCATCGCCTCGGTCACGGTCTCGTCGGAGCCGATCCAGGGCAGGACGTCATGCAGCAGCACCCCAATGGGACGGCTCCAGTCGAGTACGTACTGCATCCGCCCCGAGGTGAGGAGGTGGTGCATGTACTGGATGTCGCCCTGCACCCACTGCGGTTGAAGGGGGTGCTCTTCCACCGTCGCGCGACTGGCCCCGAAGGCCAGCGCGTTGTGGTCGGCGTAGACGACACGAGCCGTGTCCTGGTGGCGGGCGACGATGTCGTGGAGGGTGGTGTACGGCTCACCGTCATCGGGCGGAGGGCTGGGGAAGGGCATCAGTCCGCATCCCAAGTCAAGGAACTGGCCGATACCGCGGGCCGTGAGGTGACTGATCACGCTCGGCCTGTGCAGTCGGTTGACGACGGCCGCGACCGACAGGGTGTCGGCATCGGCCTGCGCGAGCGACCACACGAACTTCCTGTCTGCCAGGTAGCTGTCGGATCCGCCGATGAGCATGTCGTAGATGCCCGCCACGGTCGGGCCGAGCGTAGGGTCCTCGGGCATCGGCGTGACGGGGATCCGGGGATCCGTCTGGTTCTGTTCTGCCTGGTAGGAGCGCACGCCAGCGTCGTGGTAGCCCCACATCCTCGCCCGCTGCTCCTGATCCCCGAAGGGGGCGCCCAGGCCCCAGCGGATGGTGCGGGGCGCATCGATCGCCTCGACGCAACTGGTGCCGTCCCGCAGGTCCGGAAATCCCGGCTGCCCGTCCAGGGCGAGCAGGACGTGCAGGGCCTGAGTCCAGCCCTGCACGGTGACTTCCCCGGCCACCCGCAGGCCATCCAGGGGAACAGCCAGGCACGTCTCGCAGGAGTCGTCGTTGCCCAGTCTGATCTCCAGGGCCCGATCGACCAGCGTCGGATCCGCCAGCCGCTCCCTCATCACGGTCCGTTCTCGCTCGCATCGTGAGGGGGCGCCGGCTTGGGGCATTCCGGTTTCTGTGCCCGGGGAGGGAGTCAGCGCAGCCATGCGATCACCTGCTGGGCGGTCAGGATCCGGTACTGCCAGGCGCGCTTGATGGCGTGCGCGCGGTTCCTGGCACCGAGGTTCGCCAGGAGGTCCTGCTCGTCGCAGCGGATGACGCCGAGCCCTCGCTTCAGCTCGACGGCGATCTGCGCGGACGTCTTGCCTTGGCCGATGAGCGGTACGAGATCGAGCTGTTCTTTGGGCACTGTCAGTCTGTCGGGGTCCAGGGCGTCCGGGTGGGTGATGGTGTTGGTGGCGTAGCCGACGGCGATCGCGGCCTCGATCTCGCGCATGCCGTGCAGCTTCGTTTTGGCGAGCTTGAGGTAGCCGGAGGCTGTTCCCGGCTTGATCAGGAGGTCTGCGGCGACCTCGGTGAGTGTGCTGCCGTCGGCCATTCCTTCGACGACCTCTCGCTCTCTGGGCGCGAGTCGGATCTTCGGGATGGTCACGGTCACTTCTGAACTCCTTGGCGGGCGTGGTTGATTTGCTGACACAGTGTGGCGAACCGGTGTTTCTCGTCGGCAGTAAGCCGGCGTATCGCCGGTTGCGGACGGCGGGTCCGCCGCCACCGCCGTATGGCAGCGAGGGCGAGCGCGGCGAGCAGTGCAGGGGCGACGGTTGGGTTCGATACGGTCTGTCGACTCGGGCAATTCACCCACCAGGGCTTTCGGTTGTGGATGGCGTGGTACGTTCCGGGCGCCTACGGCCATCCATGTATTTCGAGGAGAGCGATGGCGTACACGCCCCCTACCTGGCCTGTCTCCGTCAAGGGTGTGGCAATGGACAGCTGTCGACGCGTCCTGCTGCTGAAGAACGAACGCGAAGAGTGGGAACTGCCAGGGGGCCGACTCGAAGCAGAGGACTCCACCCCGGAGTTGACGGCAGAGAGGGAGATCGGGGAGGAGGCCGGCTGGACGGTGAAGGCGGGCCCTCTCCTGGACGTGTGGATCTACCAGCCCTTGCCCGAGACGCTGCCGGACCGACGGGTCGTGATCGTCACCTACGGCTGCACCGTCCTCACCCCGGATATGGCGCCGGTAGTGAGTAACGAGCACAAGAAAGTCCGCTTGTTCACGGCCGAAGAGGTGCCCAGGTTGAACATGCCCAAGGGGTACAAGCAGTCCATCGCCGCCTGGTTCGAACGGACGTGACCGGCGATGAGCAGCGGCAAGGTGGCGCGGCGCTCGCCGCACACCTTGTGGCACTGGGCCACCCCGCAGGCCGAGACCATCCTGGCCACCCGCGACCTCGGAGAGGGTGCTGCCGCCGACCAGGCCCTCAACGACCTGTCGCTCTCTGCGCGCGAGACGGATCCTCGCGACGGTCAGGGTCACTTCTGAACTCCTTGGCGGGCGTGGGTGATCTGCCAGCACAGTGCGGCGAACCGGTGTTCCTCGTCGGCCGCAAGCTGACGTATCGCTGGTTGCGGACGCCAGGTGCACCGCCACCGCGGTCGGACAGCGAGGGCAAGCGCGGCGAACAACGCGGGGGGGCAATGCGGCCGAGGGGGTGCCCGGCGCTGGGGTGTTTCGACTTCCCGTGGGGGACGGATGGAGTCGTGTTCTCCCAGCGCCGGGCGGGGAGTCGGGCCGGCTGCCGTGTGGAAGAGTCACGGCACAGGGCGGGCCCGACGTGTTGGGAGGGACGCGCATCACTCGTCGTCTCCCATGAGGTCGAGAATGTCGACGATCGCGAGGGCGTAGCGGCGCAGGTGCGACAGCTCCTCGCCCTCGCTCGGCCGTTCGTCGCGAAGGGCGAGCAGGCGCCGCAGCTCGTCGGTGGGGTACATCGCGACGCGGTGTGGGGCGACCTGCATGAGCTGGGTCGTGGCCCGGTTGAACCGTGTGGCGATCCGCGCAGCCTCCTCCGTGCTGAGCGGCGGCGCGGACCTCGTGTGCTGCTGCCGCCGTGGGAGGGGGAGGCCGAAGCGAAGTAAGAGGCTGTTGAGCTTGCGGCCGTCGTTTGCAGGGGCGGGTGCGGGCCGATCGCCGAGGACGTCTTCGAGGGTGTCGATCAGGTCGTCGCTGACTCCCTCGGCCGCGAGTGAGCGGGAAAGTACGTGGGCGAGCCTGCGCATCGTCTCGTCCTTGGAGGAGACGGGACGACTGAGCAGTTGGGTGGCGGTGGCAGTGTCTACGGCGACCATCACGGCCTCCCCGCAGGGAGACGGATGACGCACCACGTTGTCTTGCCGTCGTCGCTGACGCCCCACTTGTGTGCGAGGACGGCGACGATGAAGAGACCGCGACCGGAGGTGTCCTCGTCATTCGCGCAGGTGAGTTGAGCCGGTTGCGGGTTGCCGTCGGAGACCTCAATCCGTACGTGACTGGCGGCATAGAGGACCTTCAGCCCGACGCTTCCGTGACCGTGTTGGATGGCGTTGGTTACGAGTTCGGACACGGCGAGCAGGGTGCCGTCCGCAGCCGGCCCGGATACCTCCCACAGCCGCAGGTGGGCCTTAGTTATCCGACGCATGCGGCCGACGTAGGCAGTGTCCGGGGTGAAGGCCACGGCGAAGCCGCGTGCGGTCTGGTGCTGCACTTCCATTGCATTCACCATGGCGACGGCGGCTGTGGCCGGGCTCACTGAGGGCCTCCCAAGTGGGCGGTGGGGGATCCTCTACCTCGCTTGTCCGGGTCCACCCAATCGGTGTCCCGAGTTGCTGTGCTGACGAGCATGAGTGGGGGCTCCTGGGCTGTCAGGTGGACGTGGGAGGGAGCCGCCGCTCGCAAACAGGATGGGGGGCGTCTGCGATTCGCGCGGGGCCGTCAGCCGTGCGGTGTGGATCACCGATCGGCCGGTAATCACTCAACTCCTGTGCGCGCAGCGGGGTAAGGGAGGAGAGTGGATGCACGGTTGAACTGGTTGAACACACTCGGGGGTTCGCCATGGCCCGACGGCCACGCACACCGAATACCGCTCTTGCGGACCTGATGCAGACGGGAGGGATCGGAAATGCCCAGCTAGCGCGACGGGTCAACGCGGTAGGTCGCGAGCTCGGCGTAACCCTGCACTACGACAAGACGAGCGTCAGTCACTGGCTTGCCGGCAGCACACCCAAGCCCGAGGCACGGCCCGCAGTGGCCGAAGCCCTCGCGCGGCTGCTCGGCCGCCCCGTAACGTGCGCTGAGATCGGCTGGGAGACCGCCCCATCCGAGGAGAGCGACGTAATTGCGGGAGTGATCGACCTGAGCCGAGCAGACATGGACCCATCGCGCCGAGGGGTGCTGAAGACCGGCATGTACGCGGCGGCTTTGGCCGTGCCGCGGTTCGAAGACGTGGCCGGGCGGCTGGAAGCCGTGAAGGCCGGTCGGACCGTGCACATAGGCCAGTCCGACGTCGAGACCGTCCGCACCATGACAGACAAGGTCGCGGACATCCTTGACCAAGTCGGGGCGGGGCACGCCCGCCCAATGGCCGCCGCCTTCCTGGTCAATACGGCCGGACCCTATCTGCGCGCCACAGGGACGGAACGTGTGCAGCAGGACATGAGGGCGGCCGTCGCCGACTTCGTGTATCTGACGGGCTGGATGGCTATGTACGAGAACGCCCAGGGGCTTGGGCAGAAGTACTACCTCAAGGCCCTGGAACTCGCCGGCGCCGCAGAAGACCACGTCACCTACTGCCGCACCTTGCGCGGGATGAGCCTTCAAGCAACCCATCTGGAGCACGGCGCGAAGGGTCTAGAACTGGCCGACGCCGCCGCCGAGGCGGCCCCCGCCGCAGGGCCCCGTCTCGTGGCCTTCCTGCGAGGCCAGCAAGCAGCTGCCGCCGCGATGACGAGTGACCGGCATACGGCCGTTGCCCGACTTCGGGAGACGGAAACCGCCCTTGCCCGCGCTGATGATCGGCGCGACGCCGTAGGCGGCTACGACCAGGCCGCTTACTACTTCCATGAGGCACACGTCCGGTGGCACCTGGGAGACCGTGAGGAGTCCATCAAGGCCCTGCGCCGGTCCAACGCCGCACGCAGCCCCCTGGAAAGGCAAGGGCGGCTGCACTGCCTTGGAGTGATCGCCGAGCGGCAGTTCCGCATGCGGCATGTCGAAGCCGCGTGCCAGACGTGGACCGCATTCCTCGACGAGCACATGGCCATCTCCTCAGCCCGAGGAGATGAGCACTTGAAGACGATAATCAAGGCACTTCCCGCCTATCGCAGCGTGCGCGGCGTGGCCGAGCTGGAAGAACGCGCCCGGCACGTGGCCGCCCTCAAGGCGGCCTGACCGGCATCACCACGAGCACTGACAAGCCGTGTGACGTGCGGAAGTTCGTCATCCTTGCGGGCTGGTGCTCTGCCCGTTACGGAGACGCCGAAGTTCCTGCTTCAACTAGCCCGAGAGATCCGAGAATGGCCCTCAACAAGCGCGGCCTGAACCTCGCTCCTGAAGGAGAGTGGTTCGTTTCCTAATACCGCGGCGGCGGCAACAACTGCATCAAGGTCGCCGCCCCGACCGCCGCGCTTGAGCACGTCGGCGTGTGCGACTCCAAGCAGGACAACGGCCCCGCCTTCATCGTCGGACCGGAGGCGTGGAAGGCGTTTATCGCTTCCGTCGCCTGAGCTGTTTCACCGTATGGCCGAGATCCCGCGCGCACTCATCGCGCGGGGCCTCTCCCGTCCCCTACCCAGCAGGGAACGCTCCTTCTACCTGCCACCCCGCGCGCATCAGAGCTTGTCGAGGTTGTCTTCACCCCAAGCCGCCTTTGGTGTCCGGGCAGGCCGGTGCCGCGGTACTGATGAGCTGGCGGAGCGCGCCGTAGTAGACCTCATGGTCCACCACGGCATGCAGGATCACCGAGAGGTGGCCGGTCAACACCGGGAACTCATCGGGGTCAAGGGCGGCTAGCGCCTGCCGGGTTGCGGCCTGGGCCGCCTTCGGATCGCGGTGGTCGACGAAGCTCGCGCTGCCCAGGGTGAGCAGGTACATCCGCCGGTAGGCGCTGATGGCGTCTTGTGGCGTCATACCGGCCGCCACGGAGTCGGCGAGTTGCGGCTCCACCAGGCATTTGAGCAGCTGGGGCCCGAGCCACGGCCGGGCGCCGCGCAGCGCCACCAGCCCAGGATGGGCGGTCAGCAGCTCGTACAGTGCGGTGAACCTGGTCTCGGTGGCCGTAGCCCAATCAGTACCGGCCGGAATCCGGGGCAGGCGGCCGGCGAGGTGGTCGGTTATCAGGTCCAGCAGCCCGGCCACGTCTGTGCAGCGGCGCTGGAGCGAGGCGAGTGAGATGTCCAGCGCCGTCGCAAGGCTGCGGAAGCTGAGCGCCTCGGGGCCGCCCTGATCCACGATCAACAAGGCTGTTTCCGCGATGCGTTCGGGAGTCGCTCGGTCCAGGGAAGCGGATTGCCTAGGCATGCGAGTCAGCGTACGGTACAGCGTATCGCTACGCTAGGCTTCTGACTCCTCACGGAGGCGACATGCCGCACAGCACGGCGCTCGATCCGCTGTTCACCGCCGTGAACACCGCAGCCTTCACCGACCGGCACCTGGCCAACCTCGCGGCCGGCACCCTCGCGGCCGTCCGTGTCCCCGACTTCCTCGACAAGCCCACCTGCCGGGCCGCGATGGAAGCTCTGCACCGGCTACCCACCGCCGAATACGACTTAGCCCGCGTGCCGACCCCCATCGTCCGGTTCGGCCCGGCTCTCAACGACTACCGCGGCCAGCGCGGCCAGCTGGACGCTGCGCGGTACTGGCGCGACGCCGAGACCGCTCGCGCGGCCTGGCACCGCGCCGGGATGCGCCCCGACCCCATCGCCGTATCGCTGGCCCGGCTCGGGGGTGCCTGGGGCGCAGCAGTGACACCGGCGACGATCGGCGGGCGGGCGGTATTCGGCGGCACCCTGCGCGAGATCAACGCCGGCGCCCTGATCCACTACGACGACATCAACCGCGAGGTCCCCGGTCTGTTCGACCAGGAGATCGTCGCCCAGCTGGCATTCAACGTCTGGATATCCGTCCCGGCCGAAGGCGGGGCGACCGCCATATGGCGCCACCGCTGGGAACCAACCGACGAGCGGTACCGCCACGCATACGGCTACCGACCCGAGACCGTGGCCGACCACCAGCAGGTGAACCTGACGCCCGAACTCGGCGACGCACTGCTGTTCAATCCCGCCAACTTCCACGCAGTCGAACCCTGCCCCCACGGGCGGCGGATCGCCTTCGCCTTCTTCCTCGGCCTCACCACCACCGGCCAGCTCATCACCTGGTCATGACACCCCCTCAGCAAGGGAGCCCACCGTGCACCACCTGACGTACGGCGACATCAAGGCCGCCACCGACCGGATCGCCGGACGCATCCGCCCCGTCACCCTCTCCCCCGTCGACCGGGGTGCGATCAGCACCGCCCACCGCGACCCCCTGGACGACCGGCCCGAGGAACCGTGCCAGGTGTGGCTGGCGCTGGAGTACATGCAGCACACCGGCAGCTTCAAAGCCCGCGGCGCCCAGAACTTCATCCAGGCCCACCGCGAAGCCGGAACGCTCCCCGACGCCGGTATCACCATCGCCTCCGGCGGCAACGCCGGACTGGCATGCGCCTGGGCCGCACAGCAGCAGAAGGTGCGGGCCACCGTCTTCCTGCCCGCCAACGCCCCAGCGGTGAAGGTGGCCAAACTCCGCGACTACGGAGCCGACGTCCGCCTCATCGGCTCCGAGTACGCCGAAGCCCTCTCCGCCTGCCAGGACTTCACCAACGCCACCGGCGCCCTGGCCAGCCACGCCTACGACCACCCGCTCATCGCCGCAGGGGCCGGCACCCTGCTGGAGGAAATCCGCCGCCTCATCCCCGACCTGGACACCGTGGTGGTCGCGGTCGGCGGCGGCGGCCTGTTCGCTGGAGTGGCCACCGCCGCCCAACACCACGGCATCCGCACCGTCGCAGTCGAACCCGAGAACTGCCGCGCCCTCAACGCCGCCCTCCAATCCGGCGCCGTCATCGATGTCACCGTGGACTCGATCGCCGCCGACTCCCTCGGCGCACGCCGCACCTCCCAGATGGCCCTACACGCCGCCCAGCAAGACCGGGTCCACTCCGTACTCGTGCCCGACACCGAGATCATCCGCGCCCGACAAGCACTGTGGGACCACCGCAAGGTGGCAGTCGAACACGGCGCCGCAACCGCCCTGGCCGCCCTCACCGCGCCGCCCACCCACGTACCCGACCGAGACCTGCCCTCCCGGCCCACCGCCCCCAGCCGCAACTACCGGCCCGGCAACGGCGAACGGGTCTGCGTCGTGCTGTGCGGGGCGAACACCGACCCCACCGACCTGGCCCACCGGCCCTGACAACACACCTAAAGCCAGCGAAATGGAGGTTCCCGGTGACGACGCTCACCCCGAAGCCGTGGGGATTAACCCGGATGCGGCCGTTCCCTACTACGGCCGTGCTGACCGCGGCGACCGTCGTTCTGGATCCGGAGACCCAGACGGGGCTGTGGATCGGACCGGACGGCCTGGAACTACCGACCATGGACCGGCACAAGCGCAGCGAAACGTCCACGGAGACGACGACGAAAACCTCGCTGGACGGCAACACCGACGAGGGCAGCGACCAGTCGGGGGACACCGATTGACCGCGTCGTCACCGGTCCTCGTCGTCACACAGCTGGACGACGCGACGGCCGACGTCGTCATCAAGGAGTTAGACAGACGCGCGGTCCCGGTGGTCCGTCTCGACCCGGCAGACTTTCCGGACACCGTCACGGTGACAGCACGCGCCGACGGCTTCGGGCTCGCCGGAGAGGTGCAAACGCCGACCAGGACCGTGCCACTGGACAGAGTGCGATCGGTGTACTGGCGCCGCCCCGGCCCGTACACCGCCCCCGAAGAGCTGGACAGCCAGGACGCCCGCTGGTGTGCGGACCAGAGCCGCTACGGACTCGGCGGCATCCTGGCCGCACTGCCTGGCACGCACTACGTAAACCACCCGTGGCGCAACCGGGCCGCCGAGTACAAGCCTGCCCAGCTCTCTGCAGCTGCCCAGTGCGGTTTCCACGTCCCGCCGACCCTTCTGACGAACCAGGCTGAAGAGGCGCGGCGGTTCGCCTCCGAGCACGGGCCCGTGGTCTACAAGCCCCTGTACAACACCGACTACACGGACCAGGACGGGCGCGGCCTGACTGTGTGGGTTGAAGAGGTCGCCGCGGAGGACCTGGACGCCGGAGTCAGCCGGACGATGCACCTGTTCCAGCGACGCGTGGACAAGGTTGCAGACGTCCGGCTCACCGCGGTCGGCGGCCAAGTGTTCGCGGTCCGGATCGACGGCTCCCCAGGCCTGGACTGGCGTCGGCACTACGACGACCTCACCTACACCCTCATCGACACGCCGCCCGACGTGACGAAGGCCGTGCAGGACTACCTCGCCGTGTTCGGGTTGGTCTACGGGGCCTTCGACTTCGGGCTCGATGCCAGCGGCCGGTGGCACTTCTATGAGTGCAATCCGAACGGGCAGTTCGCGTGGTTCCCCGCCTCCATCACCGACGAGATCACCACCGCCATTGCCGACCAGCTCCACCACCCTGATCGGGACCGCCGATGACCAGCAGCGCCTCCCTCCGCCGAGACCTCGCCGACGAACTCGCCAAGCGCGGTCAGCTCACCGACCCTGCGTGGCGGTCCGCCGTCGAAGCCGTGCCCCGCGACGCCTTCCTCGATGCCACCGTCTTCCGCCCCAACGGCACCCAGTGGGAGCCCGTACGCCGCGATCAGCTCGGTGAGAGCGAATGGCTACGGATGGTCTACTCGAACACCACATGGGTCACCCAAGTTGACGGTGCCAGCGCCACGGACGCCTCCGGCCCGTTGCCCGGGCGGCCCACCTCGTCGAGCACCCTGCCGTCCCTCGTCCTGCGCATGGTCGAACTCGGGGACATCCGCGACGGTCACAGGGTGCTGGAAATCGGAACGGGCACCGGCTACTCCACTGCGATCCTGTGCCACCGGCTCGGCGACAAGTCCGTGTACTCCGTTGAATACGACGAAGGCTTGGCCGCGACCGCCGCGCAGCACCTCCACGCTGCCGGCCACTCACCGCATCTCGTCGTCGGCGACGGCCTGCGCGGGCACCAAGACGGTGCCGACTACGACGCAGTCATCGCCACATGCGCCGTACGAACCATCCCGCCATCGTGGCTGTGGCAGCTCCGCGATGGCGGCAGCATCACCACCACGATCAGCGGCTGGATGCTCGCCTCGGGCCTCATCCGACTCGCCCTAAACGAGGAAGGAGTCGCCAGCGGCCGATTCGCCGGGGACACGGTCTCGTACATGCTCGCCCGCCCGCATGAGCGCCCCCCGCGCCCCACCTTCTACCCCCACCCCGGCACCTCCCGACGCACACAGATGGCCCCGGAGCTACTGGACGACTGGACGGGGCTGTTCGTAGCCCAACTGGCCGCCCCCTCAGCCGAACTGGTCCGTACGGGGGACGGCATCGCCCTGGTCGACGTGGCAACCGGCTCCCAGGCATGGACCGAACCGGACGGCAACGGCTGGACGGTCCACCAAGACGGCCCTCTGCGCCTGTGGGACCAAGTCGAGGACGCGCTCATCACGTGGCAGCAGGCGGGCTCGCCCGATCAGACCACGTTCGGGATGACCGTAACCGAGTGGGACCAGACAGTATGGCTGGGCGACCCGAGCGGCCCGCACTGGCGCCTGCCAGTGTGAATGGCGCCGTGCCTACCGGTAGCGGCGCCCGGGGGTCAGCCACGTAACCGCCATCACCACCCCCGCCTGGTCGTCCTCGTCACCGGGCTCGTCCGGGGCGGGAGCCTGGCGGATCTGTTCGATCTGCCGTTCAAGACCGCGCAGGTTCTCCTGAAGGTCCATGGTCACCACGTTGTCGACGCTGACCTTCAGCGGGTCAGCGAGGAGCTTGGCGCGCCGCTCGCCGAGGACCTCAAATGCGACCGCCCGTACTGAGCGGAGTCGGAAGAAGCGGCGTTCCAGGTCGGCCGGGTCGGTGTCCGGGCCGAGCTGGGCGAGCAGCCATGACCGCTGGAACTCGTCCACCGGCTTTCACATCCCTCGGATACGAGGCACGGCCCGGAGCCTTACGGGGGTGACAGCTCCGGACCGTACGGTGAGCGTACTGCTAGGTGGTAGTCGAGCGGGTCCGCCGCGACGGCGGCTTCTTCGTACCGACCCCGCCGGCGTCACCCGGCCCAGGGTCGGGCTCGGCGGTGCCCGCCGTGGGGTCCGGTTCACCGACCGCGATCGTCTCCGGCTCGACGTCGGCGTCCAGTGGCGAGTCCCAGGCATCGGGGTTCGTCACCAGCGCGGCGATCTCCGGCGACGGGCTCTGGCCGGGCCGCAGGATCAGGTCCTCGTGGGTGGCCGGGTCCTTCACGTACACCGCGGCGATCAGTCGGCGGCCCGGCATCACAGGACCTTCGCCACGATGTGTGCGTCCGGGGTGTGCATGACCGGCATGCCGACCGCGGCGCCCTTGGTCCAGATCTGCACGGGGTCGTCCTGCACCCCACGGGTGATGATCAAGCCCGGCGCGTCCTCCCGGATGATCTCCGGGTTCGAACCGCGCGACAGCACCAGCGCCTCAGCGGTCACGCCGAGCATGGTCTGCGCCCACTTCTCCCGCTCCGGCGGCACCAGGATCCACAGGTCCTCCGGCAGCACCTTGCGCGGCTTGCCATCCACACGGACCTGCGCCTTGTAGAACGTCACCGGCGGCAGGCCGTAGTTGCCGCGCACCACGTTGATCTGCTGCGGGGTCAGCGTTGCCGTCGGCGTCGCCGACGGGCTCACCGACCCGTAATAGGCTGCCCGGTAGGCGTTGTTCGCCGCGAAGAAACTGAACGCCTTCCGGCTGGTGACCACCTGCTCCGGTTCGGGGGCGCCGATATCGTCCAGGTGCTGGATCCACCGCAGTTCATCCGCGATCGGATCCGATTCCGGGTCCGACCACGGGCGGGCGGCGACGGGCATGTTCTCGGCGGGGACGTTCCAGTCCACCTCCAGCGTCAGCCCGTTCTCCTGCACCAGCGTGAACCGGCCGTCGGCAAGAACATCGCCGGCGGCCAGCTCCAGCCGTGACCGGATCGCCTCCACATGCCGCTCGACATCGTCATACAGCAGCTCGATCAGCCGGTCCTGGTCCGAGCCCCGGGAGGCCTCCAGCAGGATCTGCTCCTGCTCCCCCACCACGAGCTTCTGACCAAGCGCGGGCAGCGCACCTTCGCGGGAGGTCTGCCACGCCTCGCGTGTCGCGAACGGCACCGACGCGTCGAACGCCCGGTACTTTGCGACGTTCACGTACCGGCCGGAGTCCTTCACCCGCCACTTGACCTCCGGCAGCACCATCGTCGGGAAGATCGACTGGGTGAGCAGGAAGTCCTTAGGGGACGGGATGGCGCGGGCGAACGTCGTCAGGTCAACGGCCTGGACGTCCTTCAACAGGTCCTGAATCGTCACAGCTCAGGCCCCGTTCACACGAAGCGGATCTGCGCGGCACGCGGGTGCCACGCCAGCTGCGACATGTCGATACCGCCCGGAACCTTCGACGCCTTCACCGCGCCGTGCCACAGCAGCGCGGCTGGCACGCGGGTTTGCCCCGGCGCGAACGGCGCCTCCGCCACGATGAAACCGCGCAGCACCTGGCGGCCACACGTGGCCTCCGGGTCGTAGGGGCCGTACAGCTTCGACTCCGCAACCTTGCCCACCGGCACACCGGAGAAGACGCGGCCGTACGGCTCGCAGCCGTCCCCGCACTGGTAGTGCACGCCTTCGCTGAACAGATTCAGGTCGAGGGTGATCGTGTCCGTCGAGTCCGTGCCGTGCAGAGAGGCCAGCCACTCACGGTTGGCGGTCGTGTACTCGGACTTCGAAACAGGCTGAATGGTCATGCTGTTGTCTCCATGGACGATGCGGTCAGCTTCCGCACACCGCCCATAGGGGGCAGTGCCGTCCACGAAGTCGAGGGGGCGTGGTCCCCACTGCTCTTGTCAGGCGCTCAGCTCAGCGGGCGTCGCTGAACTCCGGCACGAGCCCGCGCCTTCGAGCCATCTCCAACCCGGCCGCGCCTGGCTTCGCAGGAGGCGTCGTCCGGGACGGGCCGCGCCCAGCCGGAGCCCCGGCAGGGGCCGCCGGCACCGGCGGCGTACGCACATCGCCGAACAGCTCTGGACGCCGGGCGCGAAGGGCCTCCGCCGCCGCCTGGATCTGCGCGTCATCCGCGTCCTCATCGTCGGTTGCCAGCAGACGCTCCGCGTCCACCAGGTCATCACCCGACGCACCCAGCGCCACCAGAGCCGCACGCCGCAGAGCCGCCCTTTCCCGCTCCGCCGCGAGTTCCTCACGGCGAGCAGCCTGCAACTCGCGCTCGGCAGCGTCCTGTTCGCGACGCTCGACCTCCGTGAGCGCGGCCTGCTCCGCCTCGCGCTGCGCGGTGACGAACTCCGTCAACGCCTTCGGTGTGTCGAATCCCAGGGTGGCCAACAGGCGCTTGACAGCGGCGCGTTCACCCTGCGCCTTCTCCCGCGTGAGCATCTTGCCCAACCGGTCCTGGGTCACCGTGACCTGCTGCTCCTGGCCGCCGTCACCGGCATCGTCCAGGTGGTCGTTCGTCTCGTCCTCCGACGAGGCTCCGAGAATCGGGTAGATCGGCCGCCCATCACGGCGGTAGCCGACAGGGCTGCTATTCGGCAGGGGCCGGACCATGCAACTCCTCCAGTGCGCGCCCCCGCGCTAACGATCAGTGTAGCCAAACCGCGATCACACCACGCTGCGCCACCGCGTGCAGCTGGGTTCGCCCAGCACGCCCAGGTCCAGGATCTCGATGCCGCCGCTGTAAGCCGAGAACGTGATCCACCAGCCTGTGCCGGACAGTGTGGTCACGTCCCAGCCTCCCGGCGCCGGCCACGCATCCTTACGAACCAAGGCTGTGGCGACAGACTCCATCGCATCCTGCCGGTCATCCTCGGAGAGCTCCATGAGGGCTTCTTCCACCCAGGGCGCCAGCTCCACCACGTACGACATCGCATATCCCCGCGCTCGTGATCAACCAGGAGTGGCACCGTACGACGAACGCGACGGCCCCGCTCACGCCTGTGGATAACTTCAACCGTGCAGGTCAGTCCAACATGCCGAGCTCAGTCATCGGCCGGCAGAACGGGCACTCCTCGATGTTCGGGTCGAGCAGCGCCGCCCGCGCGTCGTTCGCGGTGATCGGATGCTTCGCCCCACCGTGGCTGCAGTCGTCGACATGGATGCGCACCGGCCCGGCGCCTATCGCCCGCGGCTGCCGCTCCGCGACGAAGCCGGTCGACTGCCGCTCCGTTCGGTTCGGGGCGAAGGGCAGCGCAGCGGCAGGGCGATGCCCATTGCGTGAGGGTGGACCCGGCGACGGCGCCAGCACTCCGTCGGCACGAGCGAGCGCATCTTGTACCGCTTTGCGCTGGAGTCGCAGGTAGATCACGACAGTCTCTCCGTCAGCGAGCTGCTTGTCCAGGTACGCCAGGATCGCGCGCAGGCGCACAGGATCCGGAGGTAGCTCGCTCATGCGTTCGATTCAAACATCAAGCCCCGAGCTCGTCGAGGTGGGGGCTCATTGCCCTGTGCCAGCGAAGGTTGAGCACGTGTCCCGTCTCAGCGGAGCTCGTCCCCGTCTCAAACGATCTGGCCCCGTTCACTGCCGTGGGCCAGATCGCTTGAGCTGATCCCGCGAGATGTCCATGTCAGGCAATGTGCGGTCCGCGCGGAGCCAGACCGGGAGGCGTCACGTCAGCCAGTAATCGTGACGCAGGGAAGCCCTACGCTCTCATCACCGCGGAAGCCCTCCGCACAGAGTCGGGTGCCTGCCGGGAAGTGGCGTTGCGGGTAAGCCTGGTCCCTGTAGGTCCGGAACGCGTCGACGTCCTCGACCTTGGTGTCTGCGCTCCAGCCATTGGTGGTCCACACCCGCGCGCGGATCCTGTGCGGCTGGTTCGTGTTGGTGACCGACACCTCCACCCTGCCCAGGTAGGTGCCGCTGTCGTAGGTCTCGATGCAGACGGAGTTGTTGCACCACTTGCCCGCGGCTGCTGCAGGCGGGCCGGCGGCGAACACGAGGCCGACGGCGGCGGCTGTCGCCCCGAAAGCCGAAATGATCCTGCTCAAGCTCATGTTGGGAGATCCTCCAAATGCTCCTCTTCGCCTCGCCGTGAGGCGGCGCATGGCTACCCAGACGCGGTTTGCACAAAAGCCGCCTTGAACCTCGATCCCCGTCAAAAGTGGGTGCTGTTCGGCGACGGGCACCGGACTAGCCCCGGGGAAGATCGGGCGAGAGGGAACAACACTCCAGGTCAACGCTTCGTCATGCAGCAGCCTCAAAGCGGGGAAGGCGGTTCGCCATAGGCATCACTCGAGATCGGCGGCCGCTGAGCCATCACCCGATCTGGTCTCTCCACGAGTCAACACGCTGCAAGAAAACAGGCTGAACGAGGTGGTGTGTCGGCGCGAAGCGTGTCCGCGGACCAGATCAACTGAGATCTGCCCTATCCGGACGTATCAATTGACCTGGTCGTTGCTGGTCAGAGCCGCGGCGCCGGACCAGATCGTTTGGGACGGGACAGCGCGTGCCATCGCTGAATGAGTGCAGGGGCATCACTTGGTGACGGGCCTGATGACGCCCTACGGTGAGCCAGTGACTCGAACGCTGTACCACTTCACAACGACCGAGTTCTGGGAGCAGATCCTCGCATCCAAGGTCCTCGAAGCCCGGTGGCCAGGGGACGGCTCCGCGCCCAAGACGGTGCACATGATGGAGTCCGGGGACCCCGAAGATCTTCCATGGGCTTTCCGAGAGGGGCGGACCGTCCGCATCGAGCTGCGGATACCCGAAGCCGAGACCCGCCACTGGTTCGGCTGGGCGAGAACCAACGTGCCGCCGAACGCATTTCAGTCGCTCGGGGTGCCGGTTTGGACTCCAGGCGATCCTGAGTACGTCAATGACCGGAATCTCGGAAGCAAGCACTGGTACGTGGTCGAGAGGGCGGTGCCCGCAGCCGAGTGGGTCTCGGTCGTGGACATCGAAACCGACACAGTGCTGTGGCGCGCTCCGGTGCAGTAGCCGGGAGATCCCGACCATCGCGGCGAGCGTGCCTGCTCAATGTTCGGTGGCAGGTGCTCAGCCTTCTGCCACAGGACATTCATTCGCGCCAGCGCCCCACGGACTCATGGCCTCGAAGTGTGAGTGCGGCGGGGATTCCGGCTGATCGTTACGCCGCGTCCTTCGGGGGGTGCCGGACGGCCTTCTTCACGTCCATCTCGATGGAGAATCGGTCCGTACCCTGTTCCGTCGCGTACTCCGTGACCTTTGCCTGGAAGGCTGCGGCAGCGTCGAGCCAGGGCTTCCACGCCTCTGGGCTGTATGGCACGCCCTTGATGGAGTCGTGAGCCTCCAGGGCAGCACGCTCCGCGTTGATCAAGTCATCGAACGAAATAGCGGTCACGGCGGAGCATCCTACGTCTGCGCACGACAAAGCCCCCCGCCAGCCGGAGCTCGCAGAGACCATGCGCTCACCGAGCTCGGGCTCGTCCGACGAGAGGAGACCGATCATCGGGCGAGCCCCTCGGTAACCGATGGAGTGAGTCCGCTTACCCGTTCGTGTGATGGGGCGTTCCTCGGATCATCCGAGGGCGTTCACGTTGGTGATCCCTACTCATCAGGAGAAATCATGCGCACACGTACCGTCACTGCCTTGATCGGCTTGGCCGCCGCTTCCCTGCTCATCAGCGCCGGGTCCGCTGCTGCCGACGCCGACGGCAATGCCAAGGCTGAAAACTCTCCCGGAGTGGGCGCCGGGAACGCAGCTACGGTGCCAGTCCATGTTCCAGTCAACGCCACAGGAAACAGCGGCAATGTGATCGGTGCCCTGAACCCGACCTTCGACAACTCCGTCGGCTGACCTAGCGGATCAGCCTTGCCGGACCACTGCCCAGTCCTACCAGCTGTGGGCCTGGGCAGTGGCACTTCGCGGAGTGGCGGAGGGTGATAGTCCACCAACTCCGCACATGTCTCGGACTGGACGGCGCGCAGGCTGCACGATCTACCGGACAACACACCTAGGCCGCCCTCCGGGTATCTTCGCGGTCCTGGTCGTCATCTCCATCGTCGTCGCGCTGCCGCCGAGCCGCATTCTCCGCGAGACGCATCGCCGCATCCTGCTCCGCCTTCACCCGGATCCGCGCCACCTCCTGCGACGCATCCTCGATCGGATAGCCCGCGTCCAACAGCATCTGCACCGCCGTCTCCAGCGAGATCACACCAGCCCCGTACGCCGTGACGACCTCCTCCAACACCGCGGCCCGGTCCGTCGGCGTGTGCGGCGCCCACGCCAACCGGGCCGAGAACGACTCCCCGGCCGCCCAACCCTCCGCGCGACCCGCCTGGTACAGCCGCTGCACGAACTTCAGCAGCAGCCGGTACTTGTGCTCCCTGGCCAGCCGCATCATGCCCACCAGCGCATCCAGCGGCGCCAACGCCAACTTGAACGCGTACCCCGACGGCACCTCCGCGGCATCCAACGTCCCCAGCCCGGCCGCCGTGATCCGCGAGTTCGCCGCGATCCGGTCCAACAGATGCTCGACCCGGGCCCGCAGCTCCGCCAGCTGCGGCGACGTGTCCAACGCATCCATACGCCCGCTATCGCCAAGCTGCCAGACCGCGCCGGCCTCCACCTTCAGCTTCTCCGGCCTCCCCGACCGGTCCACCGGCAGCCGGGCCCCCGCCAACCCGATGATCGGCGTGCCCGTCGTCGCCGACGCCGCCGAGCTGTCCGAATCCGTCGCCGCCAGCTCATCCAGGCCCTGGAGCACCCGGGCGAGCACGGAGCGCCCCCAGTGCTCCCCCGCGCCCGGGATCGTGTTCGTGAGGTGGATGACCGGCACGAAGTCGATCACCAGATCCAGCCGGTTCAGCTCCGTCCCGTCCGCACGTACCCGGAACACAGCCTTGTGCATCGGCAGCCGGTCCAGGGTCTGCCCACGCTTGAGGTCTTCCAGCAGCCACTCGGCGTCCGTCAGGTAGCACGTCACGTTCGACGCTCGTCCCGGCTCCCACGGGTAATGCCGCACTGCGCTGCTGTCCTCGGAGATCGGGCCCAGCTCGTACGTCACCCGCCGAACCCGGGCCTTCAACCCGGCGTCCTCGTCCTCCGGCAGCTCCCACGCCAGATGCACCCGGCTCGGGAAGTCCTGGTCCTGGTCGTCATCCCACTGCGGGAAGAAGAAACCGGGATCCTCCACCTGCAGCGTCGGCCGCTGCTTCTCCGGATTCCACGCCAGCACATACACGCCATCGCCCAGCAGCGCAGCCGTACGCTCCGCCTGCTGGATCCGCAGCGACAGCAGCTCCTTCTCCGCCCACTTCCGCAACCGCTCCTGAACCGCCGCAGCCTCTATCGCCCCCGGCTCCGGGGACTCCTCATCGGCGTGCTCGGCACCGGCCACCGCGATCTGCTGATCCGACCCGAGCAGGTAACCCAGCGCCGTATCAACCAAGTTCGCCGCATCGCCCAGCTCACGCCGCTCCAACGCGGACTCGTCGCCCCCAGCCGCAGCCAGCTGTCCGGCCTGGTTGTTGTCGTACGAGGAGAGCACCTTGTACGCCGCCAGCCTGCGCAGCTCATGCGGAGGCAGCCACGACGCCGCCAACTCCGGAAACGCCCGACTTGACGGCCTTCCGGCGTCAGCCATCACCGGCTTGTAGTTCAGCCATGACCAGGCGTCGATCACGAATTGGCGCAGGCCCACAAGTCCCTCCAGGACGTCGGCCCCGCGCCGTCACTCACTCTAGCCACGGCAGTCGATGCTTCCGGCTCAGGACCGGTGCATGCTCGAACCCTCAGCGGTCATACCCGTCGTCCTCCACGAAGCCCTGGTGGACGTGTCGACAATCACTCAAAAGCACATGAAGCAGAACCGGATGCGCCGTTGGTCACGCCCAAGGTCGCACCAAGGCGAGAGCCGTACCGGATGGCCGTCCCTTCACCCGCAGAGCTACAAACGCGGCCCGTACCCAGCGGGGGAACACCGTTTCCCGACAGCCGGTGCTCACGAATGTCGCCGGGATGGGCGAGCGAGACACCAAGCAACTTATCGACTTTGCGGCCGGTTTGATGGTTCATCTGCGAGGAACCGTCGAGCGGAGTGACGCAGAAGGTGTTCCTGTTGTCGCCTGCTAACGTCGTTGTCATGGCAGCGGGGCAAGGCCGCATCGCACAGGGCGGGTTCTTCAACCAGACCTGAGACGCACAGCCCAGAATCGCCGCACACAGCGGTGCACCGCAGCGCGGGAACGAGGGAGAGGAAAGCGGGGGCATGAGCATGATCCTCAACGACATCCGTGTCGCGCCAATATGCTTCCTCATCGCTCATCTTCAGATGCCGGTTGATCATGGAGTACCTGTTCCAGAGTGCCCGCACATAGCGACTCAGCAAGGCAGTGGTGACCGTCCGGAAAGCCACATACTCCGCCACTGATCCACCACTCACCTTCTACGGCGAGCCAACCTGTCGCCGAGGCGCACCTGCCGCCAACGCGTAGGCACGAGTTGGCCGTTGTTCCTCCTGCTGGGCATGCCCAGTACTTCACCTATCCGCCGTGTCCGGAGGGAGGAACAAGTGGCCAAGCACGCTCGGCCCCGCAGGAACAACAACAACGACAAGAAGGAGGCAACAGACCGCACAGAACGCCGCGAGCGGACGATGCTCGTGATCAGGATCGCCATCCTGCTCCTCGCCATCGCCCGCTCCCTGAGCGGCAACTAACCGCACGCGAGGGTCGCCCCGGTGATTGGCATCAGGTGGGCGGCCCTCGCCCATGCACAAGACCCCTCAAGACGGAAGAGTCTAAGTACACGGTGTTCCCAGGTTATGCAACAGCGTCAAGTTATACGCGTCAAGTCACAAGAGTCAGCGGCAGCCGTTAAGCCGATAACTCACCTACGACCACTAAGCCGCTGATCATCGCCGCCACGTGGAGGCGGCATCATCGGGTCGAGGAACAAGTCCCACAACGCCCACACCGCCGAGTCCAACAGGTCCGGCGAGTCCTCCGTCTCCCCCTGCCCGACGAACGTCGTCATCTGCTCCTCCAACTCCGCGAACACCCGCGCCGAACCCACGTGATGCACACGCGCCTGCTCATACAGCTGCGCCGCCGGGGCAGCCCGAGCCCTCTTCCCCCGCGTTGCATGAACGATCCGCCAGTTCACCGTCGGGTCGACCTGCTCCAACAGCGCGGGCAAGTAGTCACCACCGTTGTTCGCCTCGATGACCACACAGTCCGCACGGTGCTCGTGGTACAGCTGCGCGGCCCGCTTCATCGCCTGCGTCGGCGTGTGCCGGTCCTGCTCGCAGTGCAGCAGAAATCCACGCGGCCGCTCGTCCCCGAACACTGACTCCACCGGAAAGCCGCGGCCCGCCACAGTGAAGGCCGTCATGTCCGCGTTCTCATGCGACTTCGTCGCCGGGTCCACAGCCACAACCAGACGCTGAAGATCCGGCAGATGCTCGGGCCGGGGCCTAAAGCCCTCGACCTCCAGCATCCAGCCCTTCCACAACGCACCCTCGACATCCTCAAGGAGTTCACCGGACAGCTCCTGCCGCCCCAGCCGAGTGCCGGCGTACTCCTCCTCCAACTCCTCCCGAGCCGCCGCCGACAGGTTCGCGTCGTTCTCCCGCATGTGCCCACGCGTCAGCACCACCCGCGGCGGCGCCCCGCCCTCCCGATGCACCCGCTCCTGAGCCCGGCCGCGCTCGACCAGCCGCTTCACGTGCGGCAGCGGCTTGGGCGTAGTCGAGATGACGACCTGCGGGAGCTCCGCCTCACGCAGGCAGAACCACAGCATGTCGTAGACCTCTTGCGCGGTATGCCGCGACCAAGCCGCGTACTCGTCCAACCACGCCTTGTCGAACGCCCAGCCACGCAAGTTGTCCGGCGTCTCCGCACCAAACCCGCGTATCAGCGTGCCGTTCTTCAGCCGCAGCGTCGTCTCACCCAGCGACGAGTTGTACTTCGCGACCTCCTCCGGCGGAAACACCGACAACAGCCCCGACTTCGGGGACTCAAAGCAGATGTCCCGCACCAGCGTGGCGTTCTTCGCCACCACCGCAATCTGCTGGCTCGGCGCCTTCGCCCACTCCCGCACCGCCTCCGCCGCCGTCCGCGACTTCCCCCAACCACGGCCGGTGAGCAGCATCCACACCGTCCACAACCACAACGGCCGCCGCTGCGCCGCCCGCGCATGATGATGCAGCCACCCCGCATGAGGCAGCCCGTCACAGTCCGGGACCTCACACGCCCACCGCCGCGCCGACAGCTCATCCGCCCGAACCAGCGCCGCGACCTCCGCCTTGAGCTGCTCATCGCTCATCACCGACGGATCCGCGAACTGCTCCACCATCCGGCGCTTGGCCCGCCCCCGGCTCACCGCGCGCCCTCCGACAACCGGCGCTCCAGCTCCCTGCGCAACTGGTCCATCCGAGCCCGGCGATCCTCATCCGACAAAGCGGCGACATCCGCACCCTGATCCCGGTCCTCGACCGCCCCGGCCACCGGCGCCTCACCCACAGCCCGGCGCTCGATCTCCGCTGCGACCTGGATGTACCGCAGCAACTCCGAAGGCGACAGCTCCCTCGGATCAAGCGTCTGGAGCCGAGCGACCGCCTTGCTCTGCACCGCCTGCGCCAACTTCGCATGCCTGCGAGCAATTTCCTTCCGCGCCAGCGCCTGCTCCGCAAGAAACAGCCGATCCTGCTCCCGGTCATACGCCGTCGCCCGAACCACCCAAGCAAACTGCCGCGACCACCGACCCACCAACGCACGAGATTTATCCAACTCCCGTGCCACCCTCGTGACACTCCGCGCCGGACCGAAATCCCGGTACACCACGAACGCCTCAAACGCCTGGGCAGACTCACGATCCTGGCGCCCCCAGGGGTCGACGACACCCCGGTCAACCACCGGTCAGCCTTCTCTCTCCCCCAGCACCACCGACAGTCCTGCCGCGTCAGGACACAAGAGTAGACATGCTCGATGGATCAGACGCTTGTTCCGCTCCGAGCAGGTCGTGGCTCAGGCGATGGACGAGCACGCGGGGAAGCCTTCGCTTTTGAGCATGGCGACATCGCCCTCCCCTATACGGACGGTGTCATCGAGGCCCGCAACGGGACGGCACGTTCTAGCCTCTTACGAAAGGGGTGGCCGGCAACGCTGGCAAAGGTCCCGATTCTCTCTTGGCCCACCTGCGCGAGGACCTGGTTTGCGGCACGCCGGCGGCCACCTAAGCGATGACGCCGCCATGGTGGCATTCGAGCGCGGACCGCCGCCATCCTGAAGTGTCCGTGGATGACCCGACCCCCAGCATGCGATCCATCCCAGATGCTGAGGAACTCGCGCTGTCCGCGGCACGGACACAACAATGAGCTGGCCGGATGGCTACTGGCCGCCCACACCGCGGTCGCCTTCTCCAGCGCCCGCACCCGCACCCAGATGGAATACGCGGTCGCCACCCGCCACGTGATCGGCGAGGCCATGGGCATTCTCATGGGCAGCCACCGTCTCACCGAAGAGGAGGCGTTCGACGTGCTGCGCCGCTACTCCCAGGAAACCAACATCACGCTCCGCGAAGTCGCCCACCGCGTCTGCGAACAGGGCAGCCTGTCCTGATCTCATGCTGCCAACTCCTCCCGCTTCCTGTTGAACCAGAGGAGCCTGAGCCGGGTCCCGGGGGGGAACGCCGCTGAACCCGGCCTACGCACCAAGTCCCTTGCCCGCGCTAACAGGTTGTCCCGTAATTGATCTTGGATACGATGCGGACACGGGCGACCGGAGCACAGTCGACTCGACCTGCGCACATGGCTCCGGAGCGATTGCGTCATTCGGGAGCCAGATGGCATCTGACCTGCGGCAGGACCGTGTCTAGGTACTTACTGCGACGCAGAGTGTGTCGGAGCTGCCTCGGGCGAGGTCTGAGATGGGCCGCAAGGTGTCCCGAAGCGTGGGCTTCACCAACTAGTGATCTGGTTCGGAGATCCTGTCGCAGTAGCGGCAGATGCGGTCGAGGATCTGGTCGGCGGTCTTGGTCCATCTGAAGGGCCTGGCATCGTCGTTCCAGACCTTGATCCACTCTTCGAGCCCGGCCTTGAGGTCGTCGAGTGAGCAGAACACCCCGCGTGTGAGGCAGCGTCGTTCCAGCTCCGCGAACCACCGCTCGACCTGGTTGATCCAGGACGAGTAGGCCGGGGTGAAGTGCAGGCGGAACCGGGGATGCGCAAGCAGCCACTTGTGCGCCACCGGCGCCTTGTGGGCGGAGAGGTTGTCGCAGATGACGTGGACCGCCAGGCTCTTGTCGGTCTGGCGGTCGATCTCGTCGAGGAAGTCGCGGAAGTCGACGGCCCGGTGTTGGGCGGACAGTTTCGTGATCACCTTGCCCGTGGCGGTGTTCAGTGCGGCGAACAGGTTGACGGTCCCGTGCCGGACGTAGTCGAAACTCCGCCGCTCGGGCACTCCCGGAATCATCGGCAGGACCGGTGTGGTCCGCTCAAGAGCCTGGATCTGTGGTTTCTCGTCCATCGCGAAGACGACGGCATTGGCCAGCGGGGCGAGGCAAAGGCCGACGACATCGCGGATCTTGTCGATCACGAACGGGTCGGGTGAGATCTTGAAGGTCTCAGTCCGCCACGGCTGCAGGCCGAAGGCGTGCCAGATCCGCAGCACGCTCGCCGGCGAGATCCCCACGACCTTGGCCAGCTCCCGCTTCGACCAGTGCGTCCCGCCCTGTGGCGTCTGCTCCAGGGTGCGGACCACGACCTCTTCCACCTGGGCATCGGTGATGGTCCGCGGCACCCCGGGCCGCGGCTCGTCGGCAAGTCCGTCCAGTCGCCGGGCAAGGAACCGTGTGCGCCAGCGGCGCACGGCATCTCTGCCGACACCGAGTCGCGCGGCGACCACGGTGTTGTTCCAGCCGTTCGCGCACGCCAGCACGATGCGTGCG
>NZ_JBHYJA010000057.1:0-9942 GCF_042740355.1 Streptomyces sp. NPDC059010 | reverse complement strand
GCGGGCCCGCCCGCCCCCCCCGCGCCGGCGGGGGGCGGGCGGGTGGGGGTTGGGGGCCGGCCGCCGGCCCCCCCCCCCCCCGCCGCCCCCCCCCCCCCGCCAGTCCCTGGGCGGTCGAGCGGCGCTTGGCCCAGCTCTCCAGCGTCAGCCGCTCAGCCTCCGACAACACGACAGGTTCCAGCCGGGTATCGCCCATCCACGCAGCACAGCGCGAGCGCGCTACCCGCCGCAGCAGCACGCCGCAATCTGACAGAGGGGACGCCTCATGTGGCGACCCACGACCTCAAAACCAGATCACGAGTACGTCCTGCGAGGCGCCGTTCCTAGCGCATCAGCAGTCCCCGCATCCCCAGCCCGTAGTGCACGCGCAGCCGTTGCAGCTCCCACAGGCCCACCGCCGTGACGGAGAGCGGGGCGCCCAGGATGAACACGTACCGGATCACCGTCGGCACGCCCTCGTGGGCGCCGGTGAACATGTCGATCAGTGCCATCTCCCACGCCAACGCCATGATCAGCAGCGGCGGCACCGTCTCGTGGATGTCCGCGGTGCGAAACACGTGCTGGACGGCGAGTCCCACGCCCCAGACAACGAACGGCGTCACCCAGAAGAGGACGAAGAGGGTGAACGCGAGGATGAGGCCCTTCGTCACGGTGAAGTGGCCCTCCACGAGGGGTTCCTGGCCCTCGAAGAACCCTGAGAGCACGATGATCGGGAAGACGGAGGCCGCCGCCATCATGGCCACGATCGCGCCCAAGCACCGCCCCGCCCGGCGCAGCAGGTCCCGTCGCGCCGCCGGAGCGGCCAGGCCGTACAGGACGCCGACGACGACCGGGAGGGTCGCCGCCAGCACGAGGGCGCTGGTCCACGACTTGTCGACCTGCTCGTCCGCCGCATCGCTGAGCTTGGGGGCGAGCTTGTAGGCGTAGGACATCCACAGGAACGCGCCCACGCCGACCAGGGTCCTGATCTTCCGCATCCGCGCCACCTCAGGATCCGAGACGATGCCCGGCCGTGACGGAGTGAAGACCCTGCGCGCGGTGTGGATGGGGCCGATCCGCCGCCGCAGCCGGGTGATCGGCCCGCCCGGCGGCGGCACCGGCGGCCCCGGGTAGGGCGGCTGGGGCTGCGGCGGCACGTAGGGCTGGGGCGGATAGGGCTGAGGTGGCTGCGGCTGGTAGGGCTGCGGCCCCTGGGGCGGCTGTCCGCCCAGGTTCCAGTTGCTCATCGTTCGTCCCCCGATATGCGAGTGTGCGCCGCGATGGGCGCGATCGCCGAGTGTATTGAGCACACAGGGTCCGCGCAGCCCTCGCCCCGGGTCGTGCACCGAACGGCCACAATTATGCAAGCATGCCTGCTTGCTTGCTTGCTTTCTTCGGCGCTGCCATGCCCGAGGGGAGCGTCCCGTGTCCGATCCGACGCCCGTGCTCGACGACCTGCGCGAGGAGAGCGAGGAACTCGACAGGCTGGTGGCCGAGTTGAGCGCCGAGCAGTGGGCGCTCGCCACCCCGGCGCCCGGCTGGAGCGTCGCCCACCAGATCGCGCATCTCGCCTGGACGGACCATTCGGCGCTGCTGGCCGCGACGGACACGGACGCCTTCCACGTCCTGGTGGAGAAGGCGCTGGTGTCGCCGGGCTCCTTCGTCGACGACGGTGCCGAGGAGGACCGCTACGCCGGGACCTACCTCGGCAAACGCGAACTACGCGCGCTGGTCGCCAACCCCCGCCTCCAGGTCTACGAAGACCCGAAGGCGTTCCCGACCTGCAACCACTGCAGCCCTGGCGCACGAAACTTTCAAGATCTCTCCGGACCCGCTGCTGATCGACAAGATCCGTGACGTGGTCGGACTGTATCTCGCCCCGCCGGCGAACACGGCCGTCTTCGCGGTCGACGAGAAACCGCAGATCCTGGATCAACCAGGTCGAGCGGTGGTTCGCGGAGCTGGAACGACGCTGCCTTGAACGCGGCGTGTTCTGCTCACTTGATGAACTGAAGGCCGGGCTCGAAGAGTGGATCAAGACCTGGAACGAACAGGCTGGGCCCTTCAAGTGGACCAAGACCGCCGATCAGATCATCGACCGCATCTGCCGCTACTGCGACAGGATCTCCGGACCGGGACCCTAGCAGATCTACAGCGGGCTATGTCCGATGTCCTTGACCTGCGGTTTTCCTCTGCGTGCTGCTGGGGGACGTCTGGGGGAATCGGCGCCTGTTGCTGGTCTGCTCTGTGTCGTGAAGGGCCGGTGGCCGGGGTGGGTTCGCGGGTACGGTCGGAATGCTGGATCAGGCCAGGTGCGAGGGGTTTTGGTGGTGGGCGGGGAGGCGCGGGACGGGTCTGAGGGCGGGGATCACGTCGACTTCCGTGATGGTGTGTTCACCGGCCCGGTGACGGGCAAGGCCGACCATCACCACTACTACGGGGCGCGGCGGCCTGTAGCGGTGTGGCCGCATCAGGTGGGGGTGATTCCGCCGCGTGCGGGCTGTTTCCAGAGCCGGGCTGAGGTGGTGCGGCTGCGTGAGGCCCTCACGGGTGGGCAGGCCGCGGTTCTGGTCGGGCAGGACACGGTGCGGGGGCAGGTGCTGGCCGGGATGGGCGGGGTGGGCAAGACCCAGCTGGCCGCCGACTACGCCCGCACCGCCTGGCAGGCCGGCGAGCTGGACGTGCTGGTGTGGATCACCGCCGGCAACGCCACCGCGGTGACGTCCGGGTATGCGCAGGCCGCCGTAGAGGTCCTGGGTGCCGATCCCGCCGACCGGGAGACGGCCGCCCGCGCGTTCCTGGCCTGGCTGGAACCCAAGGCGAACACGAGGCAGTGCCGGTGGCTGATTGTCCTGGACGACGTCACCGACCCGGCCGACCTGAACGGTCTGTGGCCGCCGACGGGCCCGCACGGCCGGATCCTGGTCACCACCCGCCGCCAGGACGCTGCGCTGGCCGGCCGTCTGATCAAGGTCGGGCTGTTCTCCGAAGCCGAGTCCCTCGCCTACCTCACCGCCGCGCTCGGCGCACGGGACCGCCACGAGAGCGCCGAACAGCTCACCGCGCTCGCCCAGGACTTAGGACACCTGCCGCTCGCACTGTCGCAGGCCGCTGCCTATCTCATCGACGCCGGCATCAGCGCCGCCGCCTACCGGAGGCTGCTGGCCGACCGAGCCGTATTGCTCGCCGATGCCGCCCCCGAGGTCCTGCCCGACGACCAGAGTCAGAGTGCGGCGGCAGCCTGGTCCCTGTCCGTCGACCGCGCCGACACCCTGCGCCCGGTCGGCCTGGCCCGCTCGATGCTCCAGCTCGCCGCGTTCCTCAACCCCAACGGCATCCCCGAAACCGTCCTGACCAGCACTCCCGCCCTCACACACCTCACCCAGCACCGCACCAAAGGACAGGACGTGACTCCCGCGTCCGTCATCACTGCGGTCGAGGCCGTCGGTGCACTGCGGGCGCTGGACCGGCTCAGCCTCATCAACCACAACCCCGCCACCCCCCACCAGGCCATCCGCGTCCACCAGCTCATCCAGCGCGCCACCCGTGACACGCTCACCCCCGACGAGCACGACCAGCTCGCCCGCACTACCGCCGACGCTCTCACCTCTGCCTGGCCCGCCATCGAACGCGACACCGGACTCGCCCAGTCCCTGCGCACCAATGCCACCGCCCTCATTCGCACCGCCGGAGATGGCCTGTACGAGCCCGGCGCGCATGTGGTGCTGTACAGGGCTGGAAGAAGCCTTGGCGAAGCCGGCCAGGTCACCGCCGCCAAAACTCACTTCCATCGCTTGGCCGAGACCATCAGCCACCACCTCGGCCCCGACCACCCCGACACCCGGACCGCCCGCCACGAGCTCGCCCGGTGGCGGGGGGAGGCCGGAGACGCGGCCGACGCCGTAGCGGCGTACGAGCAGCTGCTGCCCGACCGAATTCGGGTGCAGGGTGAGGACCACCCCGAAACCCTGACCACCCGCCACAACCTCGCCTCCTGGCGGGGGGAGGCGGGAGACGCGGCCGGTGCCGCCGCCGCGTTCGAGCAACTGCTGCCCGACCGAGTTCGCGTGCAGGGTGAAGACGACCCCGACACCCTGGCCACCCGCAGCAACCTCGCCTCCTGGCGGGGGAGGGCGGGAGACGCGGCCGGTGCCGCCGCCGCGTACGAGCAGCTGCTGCCCGACCGAGTTCGCGTGCTGGGCAAAGACCACCCCGCCACCCTGACCACCCGCCACAACCTCGCCCACTGGCGGGGGAGGGCGGGAGACGCGGCCGGTGCCGCCGCCGCGTACGAGCAACTGCTGCCCGACCGAGTTCGCGTGCAGGGCAAAGACCACCCCGCCACCCTGACCACCCGCCACAACCTCGCCCACTGGCGGGGGACTGCCGGAGACGCGGCCGACGCCGCCGCCGCGTACGAGCAACTGCTGCCCGACCGAGTTCGGGTGCAGGGTAAGGACCACCCCGCCACCCTGGCCACCCGCAGCAACCTCGCCCGGTGGCGGGGGAAGGCGGGAGACGCGGCCGGGGCCGCCGCCGCGTACGAGCAGCTGCTGGCCGACCGAGTTCGGGTGCTGGGTGAGGACCATCCCGCCACCCTGGCCACCCGCCACAACCTCGCCCACTGGCGGGGGAAGGCGGGAGACGCGGCCGGGGCCGCCGCCGCGTACGAGCAGCTGCTGGCCGACCGAGTTCGGGTGCTGGGCAAAGACCACCCCGACACCCTGACCACCCGCAACAACCTCGCCTCCTGGCGGGGGAAGGCGGAGTGACACCTAGCGCCTGACGATTGCGGGATCCGACGCCGTCCCCAAGCCTGACGGGCGGGCCGCATGGATTACGGGGTGTTGGCGTACACGTACGGCCCCGCCGCCCCTCTACGGATGCCGCTCCTCACCGCCCTGCACTACGACAGTTTTCAAGAGCGTCGTGCTGCGACGGTTCGCGTCTACTGAGCTTCCCCGCGCGATGTCGCCGACAGGACCGGGCTTGCGAGATGGGGTGATTCCCGTCGCCCAGCGGCGCCCTGCGGTGATCACCATAAATGGGCTGAACGCGGCGGGCTGATCGGACATGCTGGCTTGGTGCACCATGATGAGGAACAGCCGTTGTCCGGCGGGAACGTCAGCACTGGTGTCGTCCGGGTCGGAGATACCGTCCGCCGCCCGAGCGGACCGTGGACCCCCACTGTGCACGCCTTGCTAACCCACCTGTACGAGGTGGGGTACCGGGCGGCGCCCCGCCCGCTGGGCATCGACGACCAGGGGCGGGAAGTGCTGACCTTCGTGCCGGGAAACGTGGTCTGGCCCGACCGGTTCTCCCTGCTGGACGCCGAGCGGCACCTGGCCGACGTGGCGCGACTGATCCGGGACTTCCACGAGGCCGTGCAGGGCTTCACGCCACCGCCCGACGCGCACTGGCAGGTGCTGATCCCTGCCGAGGGCAGCGACATCATCGCCCATCAGGACCTGGCACCGTGGAACCTCGTGGCCGGCGACGAGGGGCAGTGGGCCTTCATCGACTGGGACACCGCCGGCCCCGGCTCCCGCCTGTGGGACGTCGCGTACGCCATGCACGGGTTCATTCCGCTGTCCGCGCATCCCGACTGGCAACGCCCCGACGCCGCAGCCCGGCTGCGGGTCTTCGCCGACGCCTACGGCCTCGACGAGGCCGAACGCCGTCACACGGTCCCTTTGCTGGGGCGCCGAACGCGATCCATGCACGACTTCCTGCGCGACCAGGCCGCCCGGGGCGTCCAGCCCTGGGCGACACTGTGGGCCGAAGGCCACGGCAACGCCTGGCGCAGCGACGCCGAGTACATCGAGCAGCGCGAGGACCAGTGGATGCATGCCCTGCTCGCCGACTAATTCCGGTCTCGGCTTACGGCCCGTACTAGGGTCCGTCTTCAAACGGATCTTGCCCAGAGCAAGAATGACGCGAGTGTGACCGCCGCTTCGTAGGAGGTGGCGGTCTTTTCGTATCGGGTTGCGATGCCGCGGAAGCCCTTGAGCTGGTTGAAACAGCGCTCAACGATGTTGCGTTGGCGGTAGAGCTGCCGGTCGAACGCCGGTGGTCGCCCGCCGCGGCGGCCGCGGTTTTGCCTGTGTCGCTGCTGGTCGGTCTTCTCCGGGATGGTCTGCGCGATGCCGCGTCGGCGCAGGTAGGCGCGGAAGCCTCGGGAGCTGTAGGCCTTGTCCGCGATGACTTGGTGGGGCCTGCAGCGTGGTCGGCCCGGGCCCGTGCGCGGGACCCGAACGCGTTCCAGGAGGGGGCGTGCGCAGATGCTGTCGTGGCGTTGGCCAGGTGTCACCAGGATCGCGAGAGGCCGCCCGCGACCATCGCAGGCGAGGTGGATTTTGGTGGTCAGACCTCCTCGGGATCGACCGAGGGCGTGATCGTCCGGTTCGTCCGGCCTGTTGATCCCCCTTTTCGGCCGGTGGCGGCGGCGTGCTGGTGGGCACGGACGATGGTGGAGTCGATCTGGACGAGCCAGTCGATGTCGCCGGCCGCGTCCGCACGGGCTTGGATCTGCTGAAGGGCCCGGGTGAACACGCCGTCCAGGGCGTAACGGCGGAAGCGGGTGTAGACGGTCTGCCATGGGCCGTAGCGTTCCGGCAGGTCGCGCCAGGAGATCCCGGTCCGGATCTTGTAGACCATCCCGTTGATGACCTGTCGGTCCGACACGCGCGGCCGGCCGGTCGCAGCCCGCGGTATCAGCGGAGCGAGTAACTCCCACTCCTGATCGGTGAGTTCATGACGGCGTATCACCTCACCATGATCCAACACCGATGATCTTTGAAGACGGACCCTAGTGATCTCTCACCTGGTGACGCTGGGCGACCGGAGCTGACCCAGCTCGCAGGCCGTTCTCGGTTGACGACATCACGCGCGGAAGCTCAGTAAGGGTTACAGAGGCTTCGTGGATATCGTCGGCGACCTAGCCCTCACGAGGAGACCGCTGCGGCAACCGTGAACCCCCGGCCCCTACCGGCCGTATGCGAGCCCAGGCGAGCCCCACCCACCGCACGAGACGGACGGCGAGGGGGATCGTGGCCCGCTCAGGGGGCAGGTTCGTACGTCACCGACTGGCCCCGACAGCCCGAAGCCTCGCCGTCCAAGGCGGCCAGCTCGGCGTCGTCAACGGCGAGGCTCCAGCGGAGTTTCGTGCCCACCCGCTCGGCGATGTACCGGCAGTGCGCATCGGCGGCGGGCGGCAACCATCGGCGAAGTGGTCCTGCCTCGGCGGGACGGCAGCCGACCTGGTGTCAGGAGTAGAGGTTCTCGGGCCCTGGAGGTCATCGGCCGTCCCAGTGGGTGGCGCCGCGGATGGGGGCGGCGAGGCAGCGTCGCAGGAGGGGGGGATGGTGGGGGCGTGGGGGGCCGAAGGCGCCCCTGAAGGCGGTGAGGAGTTCCTCAAGGCGGGCGCTCGGCGGCGGGGTTTCCGCGGGTGCCCTGACGGCCGGCGGCTGGGGGGCAGTGTTGGGCTCCGGGGCAGGGGTCACGGGGGTTTCGGCTTCCCAGAGCGGTAAGAAGTAGGCGGGTTCGCCGTCCAGGAGCTGCACGAGGCGCTGGACGTCGGGCCATTGGCCGGTCGTGGTGCCGGCGAGCAGGTCGGTGATGAGGTCCTGGTCCAGCTCGCCGCCGCTGGTGACGGCGATGGCCCAGGCGGTGGGGCTGCCCGCGCGCATGTGCAGGTAGCGCAGGGCGGCGGCGAGGGAGACGGGACGGGGTCCGTCGCGTCGGGCGTTGGAGGCTTCGTAGACGCGGCGCAGGACTTCGGGGTCGGCGCCGCAGGCACGGGCGAGGTCCTCGACCTTCTCCCAGGCCGGGAAGCGTTCGCCGGACATGATCCGTGACAGATAGCTGGGGGACATGCCGGTGCGTCCGGCGAGGCTTCTGAGGCTGAGTTTGGAGGCGCGCTGGAGGCTGCTGAGGACGGTGGCCAGGTCCTGGCTCGCTAGGAGGGGCCGGGCGGGCGGGCCGGCCGGGGGTGGGGCAGTGTGGGAGCGGCGGTCGGCGCCGTCGCCGGTGCTGTCCGGGTCGGCGGGCGCGAGAGCTCCGGAACTGGGGGGCCGGGGCGGTGCCAGGACGGGGCGCTGGGGTGGGAGGCTGCGTCGGGCGGGCAGGGACCACTTCTTGCGGGCGGTGTCCTTGTTCATGCCGAGCAGGTTTCCGATCCGTTCCCAGGAGGTGCCGCGCTGTTTGGTTCTGGCCACCATGTTCGGGGTGAGGTGTTCGGCCAGAACCTGCAGGCGGACCATCTGCTCCAGTGGCTCGTCGGGCTGGGCGCACGGGTCTTCGAGGGCGAGAAGTATCTCCCGTGCCTTGTCGGTGATCTGGTTGAGCTGGATCCGCAGGGCCTGGTCGAACTGCTCGGTGTCCTGCGGCAGCGAGGGCGTATGGCGCTGCCGGTGTGCGGCCTGACGGCATTTGGTGCTGCAGTATTTTCCGGGTCGGCCAGTGGCTTGAAGTTGCCGTGGCGTGCCGCAGTGGTTGCAGGTGGGGTGCGAAAAAGTGTTCCCCATCGTGGCGTTTTCCCTTTTCGGTGACTTTCCCGGGCGACGAAATGGGGATCGTCGCCCGGGATTTGTGACGAAGAGCGGTACGTGTGCATCCGTTTCGTGCCTCGGATGCGGGCGGATCGCGATCAGGGCCGACGGGTCGTCGGCCTGCGGATCATGAGGACACGGGAGGCTCTCCGCGCCGGGAACGCCAGACCATCATGGCCCAGACCGCCAGGGTGACCAGGGCTGTTGCCAGTTCCATCGGGCCAGGGGAGATCGGAACGACGACGAGTACAGGAGTGGCCGCCGCCACCGGGGTGTGCGGTGCAGCGGCGCTGTTGCCGGGTGTTGCCTCGGTGTTGACGGGCGTGTCGCCCTCGACAGCGGCGCTGTTATGGTCATGCGCGGACCGACGCCTGAGGCGTTTGAGGCCGCACTCGAAGGGGGATCCAGACAAGGGCTTCTCCTAGATCGAGTTGCTGTGGAGCGCGGACCCGGGGCCTGGTAAGCGCGGGTTCGCGCTCCGTGACTGTAGTGACACCCTCCGCCCGGCGCCATTCGGTCAAATGCCCACATCTGCAGTACAACGCGGGACTGATCGGACACTTTCGTAGGCATTGCACGGGCAATCAGCTTGCTTTTCGTATCTCTTTCCGAAAAGAGCCCGCGCATCTGCCGTGATCTTGGTATTCCCGTGCATCCGCTCGCCCTTGATCTGCGCGTATGCAAACACCCGCGCCGTCATGCCGCCCGGCTCAGGGGCCGCCGCAGGCGTCCAGGATGCGCGCTCTTGGTCACGTTCCAGACCGATCCTTGACCGGGCGGGTCCGCACCATCGCGACCGCAACGCAGATAGGCCCGCATGCGCCCTGCGGAACCTCACGCCCGGCTCTGCGCCCGCAACCGTCCCGGACGGAGTCACCAGGCAAGCGCCCGCGGTGCCCCAGGGGGCGGTGCAGGCAGGTGAGTTGGCCAGCAATATCCGTGTTCAGGCGCGTCCGCGGAAGGCCGTACGGAAGACGAGCAGTGCCCAGAAGCGAGCGCCGTCGTAGGGCGAGGAGGAGCCGCACTGCTCATGGTGGCCCACGTCCATCCCTCCCGTTCGCTGCCCTCGATGGCCGCCGACAGCAGCTGCTCGTGCGCCTCATATGCGGTCTCGGGGTGACTCACTGACCGCGTCCGCTAAACTTGATCACGAGCTGATCGCCGCAACTCAGGGCGGCAGCTCCTGCGTTGGTGGTCCAAGGAAAGACGCCCCGCTTCCTGCGGGGAAATGCAGGTGCAAGGCCTGCCCGGCGCTCGATCACGGGGCGCGGGGGGGGCGGGCGCGCCCGCGGGCCCGGGCGGGGGGTGGCGGGTTGGCTCGCCGGCGAGGGGGCCACCCTGGGCGGGATGGTGGTCCTGGTTAAAAAGGTGGGGATGACCAGCCCGGAACGGTTCGACGCGCGCAGCGTCGAGA
>NZ_JBHYJA010000056.1:56164-63894 GCF_042740355.1 Streptomyces sp. NPDC059010 | reverse complement strand
CCCCCACACCCCCCCCCCGCCCCGCTCCTGGTTCACGCAGTCGAACGTCCGACGGACCGTCAGACCTCCACCACCACAGGCAGGATCATCGGCCTGCGCCGGTACGTGTCGGAGACCCACTTGCCCAGGGTCCGCCGCACCAGCTGCTGGAGCTGGTGGGGCTCGACCACGCCGTCCTGGGCCGACCGCTCCAGGGTCTCCGTGATCTTCGGGATGACCTCCCCGAAGGCGGAGTCCTCGATGCCGGAGCCGCGGGCCTGGATGTGCGGGCCGCCCGTGATCTTGCCGGTGGAGGCGTCCATCACCACGAAGACCGAGATGATGCCCTCGTCGCCAAGGATCTTGCGGTCCTTCAGAGCCGGCTCGCCCACGTCGCCGACCGAGAGGCCGTCGACGTACACGTAACCGGCCTGGACCTTGCCGGAGATCTTCGCCTTGCCCTCGATGAGGTCGACGGCGACGCCGTCCTCGGCGATGACGATGCGGTCGTGCGGGACGCCGGTCAGGGCGCCGAGTTCGGCGTTGGCGCGCAGATGGCGCCATTCGCCGTGCACCGGCATCAGGTTCTTCGGGCGGCAGATGTTGTAGAAGTACAGCAGCTCGCCCGCGGAGGCGTGGCCCGAGACGTGGACCTTGGCGTTGCCCTTGTGGACGACGTTCGCGCCCCAGCGGGTCAGGCCGTTGATGACGCGGTAGACCGCGTTCTCGTTGCCCGGGATGAGCGACGACGCGAGGATCACCGTGTCGCCCTGGACGATGCGGATCTGGTGGTCGCGGTTGGCCATGCGGGACAGGGCCGCCATCGGCTCGCCCTGGGAGCCCGTGCAGACCAGGACCACCTCGTGGTCCGGGAGGTCGTCCAGGGTCTTGACGTCCACCACCAGGCCCGGCGGGACCTTCAGGTAGCCGAGGTCGCGGGCGATGCCCATGTTGCGGACCATCGAGCGGCCGACGAAGGCGACCCGGCGGCCGTACTCGTGGGCCGCGTCCAGGATCTGCTGGATGCGGTGGATGTGGCTGGCGAAGCTCGCCACGATGATCCGCTTGCGGGCGTTGGCGAAGACCTGGCGCAGGACGTTGGAGATGTCCCGCTCGGGCGGGACGAAGCCCGGGACTTCCGCGTTCGTCGAGTCCGAGAGGAGGAGGTCGATTCCCTCCTCGCTCAGCCGTGCGAACGCGTGCAGGTCGGTCAGGCGGTTGTCCAGCGGGAGCTGGTCCATCTTGAAGTCGCCCGTGTGGACCACCATGCCCGCGGGGGTGCGGATGGCCACGGCGAGGGCGTCGGGGATGGAGTGGTTGACCGCCACGAACTCGCAGTCGAAGGGGCCGATGCGTTCGCGGTTCCCCTCCGCCACCTCAAGGGTGTACGGGCGGATGCGGTGCTCCTGGAGCTTGGCCTCGATGAGGGCGAGGGTCAGCTTGGAGCCGATCAGCGGGATGTCCGGCTTCTCGCGAAGGAGGAAGGGGACGCCACCGATGTGGTCCTCGTGGCCATGGGTGAGGACGATGCCCTCGATGTCGTCGAGGCGGTCCCTGATGGACGAGAAGTCCGGCAGGATCAGGTCGATTCCGGGCTGCTCCTCCTCGGGGAAGAGCACTCCGCAGTCGACGATCAGCAGGCGGCCGCCGTATTCGAAGACCGTCATGTTTCGGCCGATTTCGCCGAGGCCGCCGAGCGGGGTGACCCGTAGGCCGCCCTCGGGGAGCGGCGGGGGCGAGCCGAGTTCAGGATGCGGATGACTCAAAAGACTCTCCTCACCACGCGCGCCACGTACCGGTCGGGCACGTGGCGCGCGTGACGTTCGTGCAGAAGCAGTTGTCGTTGTGTGTAGTGCGCAGGCACCGGTGGCCCGCTTATTCAGTTGTGGAGTCTGCTGCGCGGCCGGCGCGCGAAGTCTGGTGTTAGAGCTGTACCCCGCCTGCCGCAAGATCGATCTTGAGCTGCTCGATCTCCTCGGGCGAACACTCGGCCATGGGTGCGCGCAGGGGGCCTGCGGGCAGGCCCTGGAGGGCGAGCGCGGCCTTGGTCGTCATGACGCCCTGGGTGCGGAACATGCCGGTGTAGACCGGGAGCAGCTTCTGGTGGATCTCCGTGGCCTTCTGGACGTCGCCGGAGACGTACGCCTCGACGAGTGCCCGCAGGTCGGGGGTGACCAGGTGGCCGACGACCGAGACGAAGCCGACCGCGCCCACGGAGAGCAGCGGCAGGTTCAGCATGTCGTCGCCGGAGTACCAGGCCAGGCCGGAACGCGCGATGGCCCAGCTGGCTCGGCCGAGGTCACCCTTCGCGTCCTTGTTGGCGACGATGCGCGGGTGCTCGGCGAGGCGGACGATCGTCTCGGTGCTGATCGGGACGCCGCTGCGGCCGGGGATGTCGTAGAGCATCACCGGCAGCTCGGTGACGTCGGCGATGGCCTTGAAGTGCCGGTACAGGCCCTCCTGCGGGGGCTTGTTGTAGTACGGCGTGACGACCAGCAGTCCGCGTGCGCCGACCTTCTGGGCCGCGCGGGCGAGCTCCAGGCTGTGGCGGGTGTCGTTGGTGCCGACTCCGGCCACCACGTGGGCCCTGTCGCCGACGGCCTCCACGACCGCTCGTACGAGATCCGCTTTCTCCGCGTCGCTGGTGGTGGGGGACTCGCCGGTGGTGCCGTTGATGATCAGGCCGTCGTTGCCTGCGTCCACCAGGTGCGTGGCGAGTCGCTGCGCGCCGTCGAGGTCGAGTGCGCCGTCCGCCGTGAAGGGCGTGATCATGGCGGTGAGGACCCTCCCGAAGGGGGTCTGCGGAGTGGAGGTCGGAGCCATGGGTTACACGCTACTCGTTGCGCACGGCCGGGTCTGCCCTCGGGGGGTGCGGGAAAGTCAGGACAAATAAGGAGCCCGGCACTGCCTGCTCGGGGGTTCAAGCAGTGCCGGGTCCGTTTGATCAGGCTAGATGAACTTCTCTAAATGCCGCAATACGGACACTTCATGAGGCTGACCCACACCGCTGCCGCGGGTCGATGAGCACGGATCGCGCTACGGCGCCACCCGGCCGTTCGCATTGAAGGCTGCGTACGTCAGCGGCATGAGCTTGGCCCACTCCGCCTCCATCTTCTCCCCGACCATCTCGATCTCCCGCTGCGGGAAGGACGGGACCTTCGCCAGCTCGTGCTGGGTGCGCAGGCCGAGGAAGTGCATCAGGGAGCGTGCGTTGCAAGTGGCGTACATGGAGGAGAACAGGCCTACCGGGAGGACCGCGCGGGCGACCTCGCGGGCGACGCCGGCGGCGAGCATCTCCTGGTAGGCCTCGTACGCCTGCCGGTACGAGTCCTCCATGACGCGGCCGACCAGCTCCTGCTGGCCCTGGGTGCCCTCGACGAAGACGTACTTGCCCGGGCGGCCCTCCTGGACCAGCTTGCGGGCGGCGTCGGGGACGTAGAAGACGGACTGGAGCTCCCGGTAGCGGCCGCTCTCCTCGTTGTACGACCAGCCCACGCGGTGCCGCATGAACTCGCGGAAGACGAAGATCGGGGCGCTGATGAAGAAGGTCATCGAGTTGTGCTCGAAGGGGCTGCCGTGCCGGTCCCGCATCAGGTAGTTGATCAGGCCCTTGGAGCGCTCCGGGTCCTTCTGCAGCTCCTCCAGGGACTGCTCGCCGGCGGTGGAGACGCGGGCGGCCCACAGCACGTCGGAGTCGGCCGCGCTGTGCTTGACCAGCTCGACGGTGACATCGCTGCGGAAGCTGGGCTTGAGGTCGTCGGCGGGGGTGTCGGTCACGGCTCGGAGGGTCCTTCCATCACTTCTGTGGGCGGCGCCCACTCTACGGGTCGGCACTGACAACGGGGCGTTCGGTGCCGGGTTGCGACATACACCGGCGAACTTCGGCGAATTTCTGTGAATTCGGCGAAACCGGGCACCTTTTGGGGCGTTCGCTCGTCTGTCTCGGTGACGGTCACCCATACGATCCCGAGAGGAGAAGACCCCCCGATGTTCCGTCGGCGCGAGTCCGTACCCTTCGCCTTCATCGCCGAAGCCGACCAGTTCCGCAGCGATGTCACTCCCCCGCCCCGTGAGCGGGCGTCCGCCGGTCAGATAGCCGGGCGCTGGCTGCTGGGGCTCACCATCGTCGCCGGCCTGGTGGGCTCGCTGGTGCTCGGCATGCCGGCGCTGGCCACCGATACCTCCACGCCGGCCCAGCAGTCACAGGCCTCACAGGGGCACTGACCCCTCCCCGGACTCCTCCCCACTGCCCGAATGGCGTGGGAGGTACCCCCATGGCCCCCCGAGGGTGGTGAGCGGGGACGCGGGTCGATAGCCTCACCGGGCACAGCCCAAGCATGGATTGAGTGAGGACCAGTCGTGCCCCTGCCCTTCCTGACGGCCGACCGTACCTTCGAAGCGGCCGACGATGTCCCGCTGCCCTTCGAGGACCGTGACCGCTGGCGGCGGCCCTACCGTCCCGGTCCGTGGCGGGTGGGCGTGGCGGCGCTGTGGCTGCTGCTCGCCTCGTACGTGCTGTTCGCGGCGGTCATCATCGCCCTCACCGGCACGGTGACCGGGGCGGCCGTCGTCTTCGGCCTCGCGCTGGCCGTCATCGCCGGTGCCCTGCGGCTGTTGCGCATGGGCGTCTGGGTGAGCCCGCGCGGGCTGCGCCAGGTGGGCTTCCTCATGACGCGTACGGCGCCCTGGGATCAGGTCGCCGCCGTGCGGACGGTGCAGCAGCCGGTGCGCTGGCTGGGGTTGCCGCGCACGGTGCAGGGGCAGGCGCTGATGCTCGTACGGCGGGGTCGTTCGGCGGATGACATGCCGATGCTGATGACCACGCACAACGCGGACTTCCTCGGGCGGGTCGAGGCGTTCGACCGGGCCGCCGACGCGGTCGAGGCGTGGGCCGCGGAGAACAACCGCCCCTGATCGTGACGGTATGTCGAAGGGGCCGGTCCGCGGTGAGAGCGGGCCGGCCCCTTCGACATACCTAGGGCCGACGTACGGCCGATTCGTCGTCGTAGACCCCAGAGACCTCGGACCTCATGGGCCCGAAGGCTCGTCAGCCCGACGGCCCGGCGTGAGGTTCGTTCAGGCCTCGATCATCTTGCCGTCGTGCAGGGCGATCGCCCGTTGCATGGCCTTGCGGGCGCGTGGGGTGTCGCGGGCGTCGTGGTAGGCGATGGCGAGGCGGAACCAGCTGCGCCAGTCGTCGGGGGCTTCCTCCGTCTCGGCCTTGCGCTTGGCGAAGACCTCGTCGGCCGAGTCACGGTCGATACGGCCGCCGGGCGTGCGCTTCAGCTCGTCGACGGGCAGGCCGCCCTCGGCGTCGAGTTGAGCGGCGAGGGCGTTCGCCCTGCGGACGAACTGGGTGTTCTTCCACAGGAACCACAGGCCGATGACCGGCAGGATCAGCACCGCAACACCGAAGGTGACGGTGAGGACCGTGCCGGACTGGATGAGCATCACGCCACGGCTGCCGACCAGGACGAAGTAGACGACCAGGACGGCGGCCGTTATGGCGTAGGTGATCTTCGCGCGCATCGGTGAGCCCCGTGTCAGCCCAGGTCCAGGAAGTGTTCCAGGCCGAAGGTCAGGCCCGGAGTGGTCACCACGCGGCGCGCGCCGAGCAGGATGCCCGGCATGAAGCTGCTGTGGTGGAGGGAGTCGTGGCGGATGGTGAGGGTCTCGCCCTCGCCGCCGAGCAGGACCTCCTGGTGGGCCAGCAGACCGCGCAGCCGGACGGAGTGGACGGGGATGCCGTCGACGTCCGCGCCGCGCGCGCCCTCCAGGGCCGTCTCCGTGGCGTCCGGTGCCGGGGCCGTGCCCGCCTCGGCGCGGGCCGAGGCGATGAGCTGGGCCGTGCGCGTGGCCGTACCGCTCGGGGCGTCGACCTTCTTCGGGTGATGCAGTTCGACGACCTCGACCGACTCGAAGTAGGGCGCGGCGATCTGCGCGAACTTCATGTTCAGGACGGCCCCGATGGAGAAGTTCGGCGCGATGAGCACGCCCGTCTCCGGGGAGGCGGCCAGCCAGCCGTTCAGCTGCGCGAGGCGCTCGTCGGTCCAGCCCGTGGTGCCGACGACCGCGTGGATGCCGCGGTTCACGCAGTAGTCGAGGTTGGCCATCACCGAGTCCGGCGTGGTCAGTTCGACGGCCACCTGGGCGCCCGTCTCCGCGAGGGTCTCCAGCTTGTCGCCCCGGCCGAGGGCGGCGACCAGTTCCATGTCCTCGGCGGCCTCGACCGCCCGTACCGCCTCGGAGCCGATCCGGCCCTTGGCGCCGAGGACCGCCACGCGCAGCTTGCTCATCTGTGTTGCTTCCTTACGTCGGATGTTCCGAGGGCGGACCAGGTCAGGCCACGGCGTCGTTCAGCCGGGACGCCTGCTTGTCCTTCAGCGGGCCGATGACCGACAGCGAGGGCCGCCGGCCCAGGATGTCGCGGGCGACCGAGCGGACGTCGTCCGGGGTCACGGCCGCTATCCGGGCCAGCATGTCGTCGACGGACATCTGCTCGCCCCAGCACAGCTCACTCTTGCCGATGCGGTTCATGAGCGCACCGGTGTCCTCAAGACCGAGGACCGTGGAGCCGCGGAGCTGGCCGATGGCGCGGTCGATCTCGTCGTCGGACAGGCCGTGTTGGGCGACGTGGTCGAGTTCGTCGCGGCAGATCTTCAGCACGTCGTGGACCTGCGAAGGCCTGCAGCCCGCGTACACGCCGAACAGGCCGCAGTCGGCGAAGCCCGAGGTGTACGAGTACACGCTGTAGGCCAGGCCGCGCTTCTCGCGGACCTCCTGGAACAGGCGGGACGACATGCCGCCGCCCAGCGCGGTGTTCAGCACACCCAGTGCCCAGCGGCGCTCGTCCGTGCGGGACAGGCCGGGCATGCCGAGGACGACATGGGCCTGCTCGGTCTTGCGGCCGATCAGCTCGACGCGGCCCGCGGTGCGCAGGGCACGTCGGCCGACCCGGGCGGCGATGGGCTCGGCGTCGCCGTTCCTGAAGGCGCCCGCCTTCTCGAAGGCGGCACGGACCTGTCGTACGACCTTGTTGTGGTCGATGTTGCCGGCGGCCGCCACGACCAGGTGTGTCGGGTCGTAGTGCTTCTTGTAGAAGCGGCGGATGCGGTCGGCGGTGAGGGCGTTGACGGTGTCGACCGTGCCGAGGACCGGGCGGCCGAGGGGGTTGTCGCCGAACATGGTGTGCGCGAACAGGTCGTGCACACAGTCGCCCGGGTCGTCCTCCGTCATGGCGATCTCTTCGAGGATGGCGCCCCGCTCGACGTTGACGTCCTCTTCGAGGATCAGGGAGCCCGTCAGCATGTCGCAGACGACGTCTATGGCGAGCGGCAGGTCGGTGTCGAGCACGCGCGCGTAGTAGCACGTGTACTCCTTCGCCGTGAAGGCGTTCATCTCGCCGCCCACCGCGTCGATGGCGGCGGAGATGTCCAGGGCGCTGCGCCGGGTCGTGCCCTTGAAGAGCAGGTGCTCCAGGTAGTGCGTGGCGCCGTTCAGGGACGGCGTCTCGTCACGGGAGCCGACGTGCGCCCAGATTCCGAAGGTCGCCGAGCGGACCGAGGGCAGGGTCTCGGTGACGATGCGCAGGCCACCGGGGAGGGTGGTCTTGCGTACCGTGCCGATGCCGTTGGTGCCCTTGATCAGGGTTTGGGTACGGGCGAGGGGGCCCCCCCCGCGGGCGCTGGGGGGCCGCGCCCGGTGGCCTATAGCCCTCACAAGTAGGGCGCGGGCGAGGTTGTAACCCCGAC
>NZ_JBHYJA010000056.1:40439-56154 GCF_042740355.1 Streptomyces sp. NPDC059010 | reverse complement strand
TGGGGGGGTGGGTGTGGTGTGCGGGGGGGGTGGGGTGTGTGGTTGTGTGGTGGGGGGGGGGGGGGGGGCCGGGGGGGGGGGGGCGGGGGGGGGGGCGCCCCCTCGCCGTGGAGCTACTCGACGTCACTTGTCGGCGTCGTCCTTCTTGTCAGCCTCGTCTTCGCCCTCGATCACCGGCACGAGGGAGAGCTTGCCGCGGGAGTCGATCTCGGCGATCTCGACCTGGACCTTGTGGCCCACACCGAGGACGTCCTCGACGTTCTCCACGCGCTTGCCGCCGGCCAGCTTGCGGATCTGCGAGATGTGCAGCAGACCGTCCTTGCCCGGGAGCAGCGACACGAACGCACCGAACGTGGTCGTCTTCACGACCGTGCCCAGGTAGCGCTCGCCGACCTCCGGCATGGTCGGGTTGGCGATCGAGTTGATCGTGGTGCGGGCGGCCTCGGCTGCCGGGCCGTCGGAGGCACCGATGTAGATGGTGCCGTCGTCCTCGATCGTGATCTCGGCGCCGGTGTCCTCCTGGATCTGGTTGATCATCTTGCCCTTGGGGCCGATGACCTCACCGATCTTGTCGACCGGGATCTTCACGGTGATGATCCGCGGTGCGTTCGGGGACATCTCGTCCGGCGTGTCGATCGCTTCCATCATCACGTCGAGGATGTGGAGACGGGCGTCACGGGCCTGCTTCAGAGCGGCGGCCAGGACGGAGGCCGGGATGCCGTCCAGCTTGGTGTCGAGCTGGAGGGCGGTCACGAACTCCTTCGTACCGGCGACCTTGAAGTCCATGTCGCCGAAGGCGTCCTCCGCACCGAGGATGTCGGTGAGGGTGACGTAGTGCGTCTCGCCGTCGATGTCCTGCGAGATCAGGCCCATGGCGATACCGGCGACGGGGGCCTTCAGCGGCACACCGGCGTTCAGCAGCGACATGGTGGAGGCGCAGACCGAGCCCATGGAGGTCGAGCCGTTGGAGCTCAGCGCCTCGGAGACCTGGCGGATCGCGTAGGGGAACTCCTCGCGGGTCGGCAGGACCGGCACGAGGGCGCGCTCGGCGAGGGCGCCGTGGCCGATCTCGCGGCGCTTCGGCGAGCCGACGCGGCCGGTCTCGCCGGTGGAGTACGGCGGGAAGTTGTAGTTGTGCATGTAGCGCTTGCGGGTCACCGGGGAGAGGGTGTCCAGCTGCTGCTCCATGCGGAGCATGTTGAGGGTGGTGACGCCCAGGATCTGGGTCTCGCCACGCTCGAACACGGCGGAACCGTGGACCCGCGGGATGGCCTCGACCTCGGCGGCCAGGGTGCGGATGTCGGTGACACCGCGGCCGTCGATGCGCTTCTTCTCCTTGATGACGCGCTCACGGACCAGGGTCTTGGTCAGCGAGCGGTACGCGGCGGAGATCTCCTTCTCGCGGCCCTCGAACTCCGGCAGGAGCTTCTCGGCGGCGAGCGCCTTGACGCGGTCCAGCTCGGACTCGCGCTCCTGCTTGCCGGCGATGGTCAGCGCGGAGGCGAGCTCCGGCTTGACGGCGGCGGTGAGCGCCTCCAGGACGTCGTCCTGGTAGTCGAGGAAGATCGGGAACTCGCCGGTCGGCTTGGCGGCCTTCGCGGCGAGGTCGGCCTGGGCCTTGCACAGCACCTTGATGAAGGGCTTCGCGGCGTCCAGACCGGCGGCGACGACCTCCTCGGTCGGAGCCTCGGCGCCACCCTGGACCAGCTTGATGGTCCCCTCGGTGGCCTCGGCCTCGACCATCATGATCGCGACGTCGCCGTCCTCCAGGGTGCGACCCGCGACGACCATGTCGAAGACGGCGTCCTCAAGCTCGGTGTGCGTCGGGAAGGCCACCCACTGGCCGCGGATCAGCGCGACGCGGACGCCGCCGATCGGGCCGGAGAAGGGCAGGCCGGCCAGCTGCGTGGACGCGGACGCGGCGTTGATCGCCACGACGTCGTACAGGTGGTCGGGGTTGAGCGCCATGATCGTGGCGACGACCTGGATCTCGTTGCGCAGGCCCTTCTTGAAGGACGGGCGCAGCGGGCGGTCGATGAGGCGGCAGGTGAGGATGGCGTCCTCGGAGGGACGGCCCTCACGGCGGAAGAAGCTGCCGGGGATCTTGCCGGCGGCGTACATCCGCTCCTCGACGTCCACCGTCAGGGGGAAGAAGTCGAGCTGGTCCTTGGGGTTCTTGGAGGCGGTGGTGGCCGACAGCACCATGGTGTCGTCGTCCAGGTACGCCACGGCGGAGCCGGCGGCCTGCTTGGCCAGGCGGCCCGTCTCGAAGCGGATGGTGCGGGTGCCGAAGGAGCCGTTGTCGATGACGGCCTCGGCGTAGTGGGTCTCGTTCTCCACTAGCGTTTTCTCCGTTACTTGTCGTCTTTTGTCCCGTGCTGCCCGTGTGGCAGGGGGACGGTGGCGGAGAAGCGCTCCGTGCGGTGCGGGCCGGTCTTCGATCGAAGCACCCGGGGCTCGCTTCCCCCCGGGGGCCACTACCGAGGACCGGCGGCGGCTAGGTGCGCTTCTCCTCGTGCTGTGTCGTACGTCGTTGCTCTGTGTCGTACGGACGTCGTGCTGTGTCGTGCGTATTGCGTTGTGCTACCACACTACAAAGCGTGTGTGACACTCCGCATGTTTCCGCACGTACGGTTGACTTTCCGCACGTACGGCAAAGGGAGCGGCTCCCGATCGTCCGGGAACCGCTCCCCTCATGGCGTCCTACTTGGCGCCCGCCGCACCGCGGCGGATGCCGAGGCGGTCGACCAGCGTACGGAAGCGCTGGATGTCCTTCTTCGCCAGGTACTGGAGAAGACGGCGGCGCTGGCCGACGAGGATCAGCAGACCACGACGCGAGTGGTGGTCGTGCTTGTGGGTCTTGAGGTGCTCGGTCAGGTCGGAGATCCGACGGGAGAGCATGGCGACCTGGACCTCGGGGGAGCCGGTGTCGCCCTCCTTCTGGCCGAACTCTTCGATGATCTGCTTCTTCGTAGCGGCGTCGAGCGACACGCGTACTCCTCATGATCTGTGGTTGCCGCCGAGTGCCCCTGGTCTGCTTCTCAGGAGAGCTTCCGTGACTCGGGAGGCTGGGATCCGCTGGGCGCTTCCCCCAGGTGAACCGGGGGCGCGTACACAAACGGCCGTCACACAGCGTACCAGCACACGAGCACGCTCCTGACAACGGGCCCCGCGGTCAGAAGCCGCCGCGGACCTTGCCGTAGACGTCGAGGACGGCCAGGCAGATCGGGACCAGGGACAGCAGCACCAGCGAGTCGGCGAGGTCCAGCATGCGGCCCCAGAAGGGGGAGAGCCCCTTCTGCGGCACGATCAGGGCGATCGCGATCAGCAGCAGCACGCCGACGCCGACCGAGGCGCCGAGCCACAGGGTCCGTACGTTGACGGGACCGCTGTTGTTCTGGAGCAGCTCGATGATGATGTCGGCCGGCGGCGAGATCGCGAGGCCGAGGACCAGCAGGGCGAGCGTGACGACACCGGCCACGAACAGGCAGGTGACCTGCGCGGTGTAGCGGAACAGACGGGCGCGGAGCATCGCGGCGAGGCCGGTGCACAGGGCCAGCAGCTGGGCCCAGCCGCTGTCGCTGAAGCCGAGCACCGCGCCGCCGGCGCCGATGATCACGGCCGCGCAGCCGCCGACCAGGCCGAGCAGCAGCTCGTGGCCCCGGCTGGTCTGGGCGACGATGCGCTGGACGTCGACGGCCTCAAGGTCGCCCTCGACGCCCTCGCGACGGGCACGGGCCAGGTCCTCGGGGTTGCGGAAGCCGATCGGCAGTTTGGCGAAGCGGGCCGACCAGCCGGGCAGGAAGCCGACGACCGCGACGGCGACGACCGCGGTGCCCGCGGCGATCTCCCGGGGCGCGGCCTCGGTGAGCACACCGCAGAACACGGCGAGCGTGCCGATCGCGGCGGCGAGCGCGGCGGCCACGAACGGGGCGTCGCCCTGCGGCAGCAGCATGATCAGTACGACGGAGCAGAGCAGTACGGCGACACAGCCGACGAGGAACTGGATCCGGCCGGGACCCTCACCCGCGTCCTGGGGCAGCGCGCCGGAGCCCGCGATGAGCGCGTGCGGCAGTGCCGAGACACCGAGCGCGACGGCGGCGCCCCGGTCGTCGTACACCCGGGCCCGGATGCCGGCGAGGGCCGTCAGGGCGAGCGCCGTCACGCCGGCGAGGATGCCCTGGAGGCCGTGCATGTCGTGCCGGATCGGGTCCGCGAACCAGAAGACGAAGCCGAGCATGACGAGCAGCAGCGACCCCGCGACGAGGCCGGCCACCCGCATCAGGTTGTCGTTCCAGCTGCGGACGTCCTGCTTGACCGCGGCGGCGATCGCGTCCACCACGTCGTCGTGCACGGCGGGCGGCAGGGAGTCGGCGAAGGTGCGCAGCAGCAGCACCTCACCGTCCCTGACCCGGTGCTCCAGCAACGAACGACTCGCGTCGAGCACCTGGCCCTCGCGGGTCACGAGGTGGTAGCCCGAGGGGCTGCTGTCCGACTGGACCAGGCCCGAGAGCCTCACGATCTCCGGAAAGAGGTCCTGGATCGGCAAGTCCTCGGGCAGCGCGACGTCGACACGGCTGTCCGGTGCTGCGATGGTGATTCGGCAGAAACCTGTCGAAGTCCCCGTGCTCACCTGGTGTTCCCCCTGCTAGACAAGGCTTCCTCGCGCCGCTCGTACGACGCGGAGCGCCACCATATCCGTTGCCCCACCCGCTACAGGACCGCCCTCCCCCATTCCTCCCAGGACCTGCTCCGCATCTCCATCCTCCTGCCTCCCTCGGGCACTCTGCGTGTCAGTAGGATCGACGCCTACGCGAACGACGCCTGCGCGAACGAGAACACTTCGCGGTCAACGGGGGCGTCGCAGCCAGGACGTATCAATCGCGAAGGATGAGTGCATCGGTGAGCGTCGTCATCATCAAGCGACCACCGCGGATAGTGCCCCCGGCCGTCCCGGACGGCGAAGTCAAACTGGAGACGCCTCCCGAGATTCCTCGCGAGGGCGACGACAGCATGCTCATGAACATGCTGCCCATGATGGGCATGCTGGGCTCTGTCGCCTTCTTCTTCACGGCCGGCCAGTCCTATATGAAGGTGGTCGGCGGGCTCATGCTCGCTTCGACCGTGGCCATGATGGTCGCGCAGATCGCCAAGGCCCGTCAGGGGCCGGGCGCGGGCATGGCCCAGGACCGGCGTGACTACTTCCGCTATCTGGAGCAGGTCCGCAAGGACGTGCACAAAACGGCGGAGCTGCAGCGGCAGAGCCAGCTCTTCCAGCACCCCGACCCGGAGCAGCTGTGGGCGGTGGCGGCCGACGGCAAGCGGCTGTGGGAACGGCGCCCGGTCGACGCGGACTTCGCCTCCGTGCGAATCGGCCGCGGCACCCAGCAGTTGAACACTCCGCTGGTCGCGCCGGAGACGGCGCCCAAGGACGAGCTGGAGCCGCTGACCGCGGCCGCCATGAAGGCGTTCCTCGACGCGCACGGCAGTCTGCACGACCTGCCCGTCTCCATCTCGCTGCGCGCCTTCTACCACGTGACGGTCTGCGGCGAGACCGACACGGTCTACGCCAACGCCCGCTCCTCGCTGGCCCAGCTGGCGACGCTGCACTCGCCCGAGGACCTGATGATCGCCGTGGTGGCGCATCCCTCGGCGGCGGCGGACTGGGACTGGATCAAGTGGCTGCCGCACAGCCAGCACCCGAAGGCCAAGGACGGGGCGGGCTCGACCCGGCTCCTCTTCGACGACCTCGGTGAGCTGGAGGAGTCGCTCGCGGACCAGCTGGACGACCGGCCCCGCTGGAACCGTGAGGCGAACCCCGTCTACGACCAGCCGCACCTGATCGTGGTCCTCGACGGCGGCACCGTGCCGCCGGACTCCGAACTCGCCGGTGCCGAGGGCCTCCAGGGCGTCACCTTCCTGGAGATCGCCCCGGGCGAGCTGGAGGAGGAGCTGCGCGCGGGTCTGACGATCTACGCCAAGCCGGACCGGATGCGGCTGTTCGTCGGCCACGAGTCCGCGTACACCGGCAAGCCGGACCTCCTGAACCCGGCGCAGGCCGAGTCCCTGGCGCGGCAGCTGGCCCCCTTCCGGGTCGGTTCCGCGGAGGAGGGCGAACCGCTGCTGTCCAACCTGGACTTCACGGACCTGATGGGCATCGGCGACGCGGGCACGGTCGACGTCTCCCGCACCTGGCGGCCGCGCACGCTGCACGAGCGGCTGCGGGTGCCGATCGGTGTCGGTGAGAACGGCGAGCCGGTCATGCTGGACCTCAAGGAGGCCTCGCAGGAGGGCATGGGCCCGCACGGTCTGTGCGTCGGCGCCACCGGTTCCGGCAAGTCCGAGGTGCTGCGCACACTGGTGCTCGGTCTCGCGGTGACGCACTCCTCGGAGACGCTGAACTTCATCCTCGCGGACTTCAAGGGTGGTGCGACCTTCGCCGGTATGGCGGACATGCCGCACACCGCGGCCGTGATCACCAACCTCGCGGACGACCTCACCCTGGTCGACCGTATGCGCGACTCGATCATGGGTGAGACGCAGCGCCGTCAGGAGCTGCTGCGCTCGGCGGGCAACTACGCCAACCTGCACGACTACGAGAAGGCCCGGGCGGCGGGTGCCGCGCTGGAGCCGATGGCCTCGCTGGTGATCGTGCTCGACGAGTTCTCCGAACTCCTCACCGCCAAGCCCGACTTCATCGACATGTTCATCCAGATCGGCCGTATCGGCCGTTCGCTGGGTGTCCACCTGCTGCTGGCCTCGCAGCGCCTGGAAGAGGGCAAGCTGCGCGGCCTGGACACCTACCTGTCGTACCGGATCGGTCTGCGGACCTTCTCCGCCGCCGAGTCCCGTACGGCGATCGGTGTCCCGGACGCCTACCACCTGCCGTCGATCCCCGGTTCCGGCTATCTGCGCTACGACACCGACACCATGGTCCGCTTCAAGGCGGCGTACGTGTCGGGGGCGTACCACGGCGAGGGCCCGTCCCGGGTGCACCGCTCGACGCAGCTGCGGCCGGCGCTGTTCTCGGCGGAGCACGTGGAGCTGCCGCCGCAGCCGGTGATCGAGGAGCCGGAGCCCGACAACCGGGTGGACGACGCGCTCGCGGACACCGTCCTCGACGTCCTCGTCAGCCGGATGATCAACCAGGGTCCGCCCGCGCACCAGGTGTGGCTGCCCCCGCTGGAGGAGGCGCCCTCGCTGGAGCAGCTGCTCCCGCAGCTCGCCGTCAGCCAGGACCGCGGTCTGACCGCGCCCGACTACACGGCGCTCGGCCGGCTCAACGTGCCGGTCGGTCTGGTGGACAAGCCGTTCGAGCAGCGGCGTGACGTGCTGTACCGGGACTTCTCCGGCGGTGCGGGTCACGGTCTGTTCGTCGGTGGTCCGCAGTCCGGCAAGTCGACGCTGCTGCGCTCGATGATCTCGTCGTTCGCGCTCACCCACACGCCGTCCGAAGTGCAGTTCTACTGCCTGGACTTCGGTGGTGGCGGTCTGATCGCGATGGAGGAGCTGGCGCACGTCGGCGGCGTCGCCAACCGTCTCGACGCCGAGAAGGTGCGCCGTACGGTCAGCGAGGTGGAGGGCATCCTCAACGCGCGCGAGGAGTACTTCCGCACGAACAACGTCGACTCGATCACGACCTACCGTCAGCGCCGGAACGCGGGCCAGCTGCCCGACCAGCCCTGGGGCGACGTCTTCCTGGTCATCGACGGCTGGGCCACCTTCAAGACGGACTACGAGATGCTGGAGGCCACCGTCACGGAGATCGCGACACGCGGCCTCGGCTTCGGTGTGCACGTGATCCTGACGGCCAGCCGCTACACCGAGGTGCGGCCCGCGCTCAAGGACATGCTGCAGAACCGCATCGAGCTCCGGCTCGGTGACCCGACGGAGTCGGAGATCGACCGCAAGGTCGCGCAGAACGTCCCCGCCACCGTGCCGGGCCGTGGTCTGACCCAGGAGAAGCTGCACTTCATGGCGGCGCTGCCGCGGGTCGACGGCTCCTCGGAGACGGAGGACCTGTCCGAGGCGACGTCGATCCTCATCCGCGGCATCAACGACAACTGGCAGGGCAGCCACGCCCCGGCCGTCCGTCTGCTGCCCACGATGATGCCGTCGGACCGGCTGCCCAAGGGCTTCGAGCACCCGGACCGCGGTATCGCCATCGGCATCGACGAGTCGTCGCTGTCGCCGGTCTTCGTCGACTTCGAGACGGACCCGCTGTTCATCGTGTTCGGTGAGAGCGAGTCCGGTAAGTCCGCGCTGCTCAGGCTGCTCGTCAAGCAGATCACCGAGCGCTACACGCCGGACAAGGCGAAGATCGTCATGGGTGACTACCGGCGCGCCCACCTGGAGGGGGTGCCCGACTCGCACCTGTCGCGGTACTGCGCTTCGGCGCCGGCCCTGTCGGAGACGCTGGAGGGCCTCGCCGGTTCGATGAACCGCCGTATGCCGGGACCGGACGTCACGCCCGAGCAGCTGCGCAACCGCAGCTGGTACAACAGCCCGGACGCGTTCGTCATCATCGACGACTACGACCTGGTGGCGACCGGCGTGAACCCGCTGGCCCCGCTCCTGGAGTACCTGCCGTTCGCCCGTGACGTCGGTCTGCGCATCATCATCGCGCGGTCCTCGGGCGGTGCGAGCCGGTCGCTGTACGAGCCGGTCATGCAGCGCATGCGCGAGCTCGGCGCCCAGGGCGTCGTGCTCTCCGGCGACCGGTCGGAGGGCGCCCTGCTGGGCAACATCTCGCCGTCGCAACTGCCGCCCGGCCGTGGGCACTTCCACACGCGGCGCCGTGGTGGCCAGCTGATCCAGACGGGGTGGCTGCCGCCCCGGTTCTGAGGTCGGTCGCTGTTGTCGGAGGGGCGGTACCCGCTTGGGTGCCGCCCCTCTCCGTTGCCTGTGGGGGGTGGGTGCGGTGCGGATGCCGCCGGTACAGTGGCTTTGCGACAGAAATGACGAGCCACGGGGGGCAGTTGTGCCGTCGGACTACATGGACTCGGATCCCGAGGTACTCAAGACCGAGGGCTTCGCCATGTTCAACGTAGGGGTGGAGTTCGCCAAGGCCGCCACGGCCCTGGAGAAGGCGCTGACCGCCCTGGAGAAGGGCGACACCCCGCCCTGGGGCGACGACGACATCGGCGAGAAGTTCGGCGTCGTCTACGAGGGCCTGCGCGACGGCATGTACGACTCCATGGGCAGCCTGGCGGAGCGGATCGCCGGGATGGGCGTCGCCTTCGGAAAGATGGGCGTGGCGCACGAGCAGAACGAGGCCGAGCAGGACGCCATCTGGAAGCAGACGATGTCCGAGTACGACGGACAGGTGAAGGTGCCGCCCGGAGTCGCACAGGGCACGATCACCCGCGCCCAGCACCCCTGAGCCCTTTCGCCATATCACATGTACCGCGGCCGGCCACAGGTGCGGCGCTCTCACAAGTAGGGTGAGACGCGTAGTCGTTCGCACGTCAGGAAGAGGCCCAGCAGCATGACCGAGGCACGGGACAACGAGGTCGGGACGCAGGCCGAGGACATCAAGGCGCGCAAGGAGAGGGAGCGGGACGAGCTCTACGCCCTCGACATCTCCGGCGTCGAGTGGCACTGCGCGCCCGGCACCGAGGAGCACGAGGAGCGGGTCGAGATCGCCTACCTGCCCGAGGGCGCGGTGGCCATGCGCTCGTCCCTCGACCCCGACACCGTGCTGCGGTACACCGAGGCGGAGTGGCGGGCGTTCGTGCTGGGGGCGCGGGACGGGGAGTTCGACCTGGAGCCTGCGCCGCACAACGGTGGGGTGGCGGCCGAGTAGCCGTCCGCGCGATGGCGTCCTCGGTGTTCGTGGTGGCGGCGTCGTCCGCTCGCCTCGGGGCGTGGCTCGGCGCCTAAGATCAGGGCCGTATGTGATTGCGTCCGCGACGGCGGAGGACGGGGACCCATGACCGGCTCGAACGAGGACTACGCACCGCACCCACACATAGGCGGCCGGGTCGCCGCACTGCGCGCGCTCGCCGCGTGGCGTGCGGCAGCGCCCGGCGCCCCACGTGTCGTACTGCTCACCGGCAGCCCCGGCAGCGGGCGTTCGCGGCTGCTGACCGGGTTCCTCATGCTGTGCGAGCCGGAGTACCGCAAGCAACTGCCGCTGGACGAGATGGATCCGTCGTCGGTACCGCCGGATCTGCCGGCCCCGGCGGTACCGACCGCTGAAGGACGGACCGCCGCCCAGGTCCTGTGGCTGCTGGCCGACCACTACGACCTGAACGCCACCAGCGCCGAAGGCGTGTACGCCGAGCTGGCCGCACTCGACGAACCGGTGACCGTCGTCGTGCCGGACGTCGACCGCGCGGGGCCGGTACGGGCCGCGGACGAGCCCGCACGGCTGGTACGGGAGGTACTCGCCCCGCTGGCCGCCACCGAGACGGTTCGGCTGCTCGCCGAGGTGCCGCGCGAGCAGGCCGCCGATCTGGCCCGGGGGTTGCCGCCGGGCACCGTGCAGGTCATCGATCTCGATGAGCCGGAGTGGGCCGACCCCGAGGGCCTGGTGCTGCACGCCCAGGCCGCGCTGAACCCGCGGTTCGGGGCGCCGGAACTGCCGTTCACCGTGGATCCCGCCGTCCGCCTCGCCCTGGGTACGGCCATCGGCCGACGGGCCGGGACCAGTCCGTTGGTCGTCCAACTCGCCGTGAACTGCATCCTGATGGCTCCCGAGGGCTTCGACCCGGCCGACGAGAGCGTCCTGCCGACTTCCGTCGGTGAGGCCCTCGACCTGCACGCCAGGCGGCTGGGCGCCGACCCTCAGACGCTCCGGCTGCTGCTGGCCCCGCTCGCCCTGGCCGAGGGCGACGGCATTCCGGTCCACCTGTGGGCACGGGTGGCGACTGCGGTCGCCGGGCAGGACATGAGCGAGGCCATCGCGGGCGGGATGCTGCTCGCCGGGCCGTTCGTGCAACCCGAGGAACAGGACGCGGACGCGGCAGAGGGCGAGCACGGGCGTACGCTGCTTCGGCTGCTGCACCCGGCCGTCGGTGACGAGATCCGCGCCGGCCTGCCGAACATCCGGGCCGCTCAGACCCAGCTGGCGATGGCGCTGCTGGAGGCCGTGCCGGACCAGGACTGGGGCAGGGCCGACCCGTATGTGCGCGACCACATCGCGGGCCACACGCTGGAGGCAGGTCTGCTGCCCCAACTCCTCACGGATCCGGGGTTGTTCGTCCACGCCGATCCGGTGCCGCTGCGGGCCGCCATCGAGGCCGTACCGGCCGGGGAACTGGGCCCACCGGCCCGGACGTACCTGCGTACGGCGCCTCTGCTGACCCGTACCCAGGCACCCACAACACTGCGCGCCGCCCTGCTGGAGACCGCGTTCGTGGAGGACGGCCTGCCCGAGTACGCCGAGGCGATCCACCAGCGACTCGGCCTGGAACTGCCCTGGCAGACCCTGTGGAGCCTGTCCGTCCCCGGCATCAGCGCCGTGACCGTGGGCAGCCTGCCTCGCCCCGACGGAGCTGCCACCCCGGTCGCCGTGCTGGTCGTGCCCGCCGGCACACCTGGCGCACTGCCGGTCGGTGCGCCCGGCGAGGAGTCCGGTTCCGCGGTGCTCGTCCACGGCCTCGTACAGGCTGATTCCCTCGGCGACGTCGACCCCGAGCAGATTCTCCGCCCCTCGGAGGAGGAACGTGCCGCCGCCCCGCTGGGCCTGAGCCGCGGCGCCGACTACCTGCGTGTCTGGGATCGTGCGGATCAGGAGATCGTCGCCGCGCTGATCTCGGACACGCCCTTCACGGCCGCCGACCTCTCCCCCGACGGCATCCTCCTGCTCGCCACCGAGCGCGGGGCGAAGGCCCTCCGCATTCGCACGGTGGACGCGGGGATAGCCTCGTAGGCATGTACGACGGCCTTGCGGACACCATGGCGCAGGCCGGCCTCCCTCTCCGTCGCCCGCAACAACCCCTCTGAAGGAGCCTCCCCGTGACCAGCCAGGAGCAGGCGCTCGCCATCGCCGACCGTTGGCTCAACCCGGAAGGGTCGGCGGAGCCGCGCCGCGAGGTGCGAACGCAGGAGTTCGACCTGGGCTGGGTCGTGTGGGCGGCGCCCGCGGAGCCCGAGCGTGACCCGGTGACCGGGGAGCGGCGGCCGCCTTCCGAGATCGGCGACGCGTGCGGGGTCGTGGACCGCCGCAGCGGCGAGCTGACGGTCTGGCCGTCGGTGCCGGTCGACGAGGTCGTCCGGATGTACCGCCAGAAGCACGGCGGTGGGACGCAGGGCGCGGGCTCCCCGGAAGGTGCCCGCCCGGTCACCGGCCCCGGCAACACCGCCGTCTTCACCTACACCGACCCGGCCAACGGCGAGGAGACCACGCTCTTCCGTACGTCCGCGCCGGGCCTGCCCCCCGCCGAGTACCAGGCGTGGGCCGAGCTGCGGCGGATGAACGTCCCCGTCGGCAATGTCGTGGCCATCCACACCGACCTGCGCCCCAGCCTGCTCCCCGGCGGTTACACAGCCGAGCTCCTCAACGCCTTTCCCAATGCCCAGCTCTCGTGCTCACAGTCCTACGGGGCTCGTCCCGAGGCGCGTGCGGAGGGTGTCGCGGCGCTGGTCGAGCAGGTCGAGACGATGCACCGGATCGCCGGTCAGCAGCCGCCGCCCCGTCCGCATCGGTTGCCTGTTCCCGCGCAGGTGACGCCCGCGGAGCCGATGCGCGATGTGGCTCTGGGCCGCCATCTCGTCGAGGTCTTCGGCCAGGACGGCGTACGGCGTCACGACGCCGACGACGTGGCCGAGAGCCAGTTGCCCGAGGCCGCCAAGTCGTCGCTCACCTGGGCAGGGCTCCCCGCCGACCTCCCGCTGTTCTTCACCGCCGACCGGCCCGACAGTCCTCCGGCCGGTGGCCTGTTCACCGACGTCGCCACGAATCTGCGTGAGCGGCGCAGCCCGGCCGGCGAGGAGAAGATCGGCGCCCTTTCGTACCTGACCCGGATCGGCTTCGACGGCGTCGCGGTCATCGCGGTGCAGTGCCTGCCGGGAACGGGGCAGCCGGACGGGCTCGGCGCGGTCTGGGCGGTGGACCCGGTCACCGCCGAGGCGCGTTACGTCAATGTCTCGGTTGGCGCCTTCGCCCGCTCCCTGGCCCTGATCGCCACGGTCAGGCAGCGCATGCACGGCCTGGACGCGGTCGCGGCCGGTGCGGAAGTGGCCGCGCTGCAGGAGCAGTTGGCGGCCGTTGACGCGTCCGCGCTGGGAAACGCGGAGACGTGGTGGTCGCTGATCGTCGAGCAGATGTGGCACGGGTTGTTCTGACCGGCGCTCGGAACATCTCCAGCGAGACACCAGGGAGCGCGACCAGTGGCACCGGACGATCCAGCCAACCCGGCCAACTCGGCCGATCCGGCACCGCCCATCACCTCCGAGCAGGCCGTCGCCCTCGTACGCAGCCGGTATGCGCAGCCCAGGTTGCCGGACGGCACGCCCGCGGAGCTGCGCGTCGAGGAGTTCGACATCGGTTACCTGGTGTACGCCGTGTTCCCGCCTGTCACGGACGCCGCCGGCCGGCCTCGGCCCGCTCCGCCCGGCGGCGGCAAGATCGTGGTCTCCAAGGAGAACGGCGAGACCGTCACGGTCCCCAACTACCCGACGGAGACGGCCATCGCGCTGTACCGGAAGCAGCGGCGGCCATGACCCGCACGTCGTACGTGATCAGTTGATCAGTACAGCGAGAACCCTCCGCTGTGCCGCCCCTGGTTCCTCTTCCCGGACTGCGAACCCTCGCCCTCCGACCGCCGCGGCTCGGACGACCCGGCGGAAGGGCTGCCTCCGGTCAGCGGCTCGCCGTGCCTGACCTGGTCGCGCTCCTCCTCCGAGAGCGACTCCCACTGACCGCGCAGGGACTCCATGCCTCCGCCGAGGGCACGTGCCACCGCGGGGTCGTCCAGGGCGTCACGCAGGGCGAGGCGGCCGGAGAGCAGCTTCTTGGCCGCTTCCTGCATCTCCTTGCCGGCGCCTTCGGTTTCGGACAGCTTGCGCAGGGCGGAGTTCAGGGAACGGATCTGGTCCGGTTCGAGTGCCTCGTCGAGCACACCGCGTTCTGGCGAAGAGCCGTCCGGGTGGGGTGAGTTCTCGGGCTTCCTGGTCATTCGCTTCTCCTCGACTCTCGACACCCCAAGTATCTCCCGTCACACATGGGTGCCATGCTGGGCCCCGCCTGCCGAAGTGAAGAAGGCCCAAGGAGTACGACCGCAGAGAACGACCGAGGAGAACGACCGAGGAGAGGGGCCGCATCGTCATGGCTCGGACGCAAGGCACAGGAAGCGGCACCGGCGTCGACCGTTCCCTCGCCGGCCTGGTCGGCGGAGCCCTCGGGCGCCTCGGGCGCGCGGGAGGCCTGGTGTTCCTGCTCGCGGGACTCGTGGTGAGCGGGTGGGGCGCGTACGAGGGGGCGTATGCGGCGGGCTGGGCGGGCACGCACGGCACTCTGACCGTGAAGCAGTGCGACGTGGGCTACCCGGGCAACGCCTCCCGCAACAGCCGTAAGAACCGTCGGCCCGTGCGCTGTGAGGGTACGTTCCGCTCCGAGGACGGCAAGAGTACGGACGCCAATGCCGCCGTGCAGGTCAGGCACCGGTACACGCCGGGCACCGAGTTGGCGGTGCAGCAGACGGAGCCGTTGACGGCGGCCGACGCGGCGGATGCCGATTACGTCCAGACCGGCATGGACCGGGCATGGCGCAGGTTCGGGGCGTTCTTCGGCGGGTGGGTCCTCACGGGCCTCGGCGTCTTCTGCCTCGCCACCGGTTTCGCCCCGTTCGGTAGGAGCCGTGTCTCGTTCGACGCGGCGTGGGAGGCGGCCGGGCGGGGAGTGACGCGAGCGGCCGTGATCGGGATGATCGGCGTGGGCCTCGTCGGGGCAGGGGTGTCGTTCCTCGTCAGCTACTTCTTCTGACAGCAGCCACTTCTTCTGACAGCACACCCGGTGTCGGCCCCGGCTGTGGTCGGCCGGTAGTCTGCGCCGGTCAACTTCGCGTTGATCTCTCTTCGTTCAGTCAACCACGGGGTCTTGCAGGCATGTCGACGCCTCCGCCGCAGTACCAGAACCAGCCGCCCTACGGACAGCAGCCGTACGGACAGCAACCGCCTCCCTATGGACAGCAGCAGCCGTACGGGTACCCGCAGCAACAGCAGCAGCCCTACGGAGGTCCGCAGCCCCCGCAGCCTCCTCGCGGACCGCAGCGTCCCCAGCCGGGCGGTCTGTTGCGCATGCTGAAGGCCGCCGTGGTCGTCATAGCGATCTTCGGTGGTCTGGCCTATTACGTCTGGGACTACAACACCAGCCCCACCGGCGGAAAGGCGAAGGCAGAGGCGTCGGCGTCGGCGGCCGCCGAGGAGGCCAAGACGCACGACCCCGAGGTCGGCGACTGCGTCAAGGTCGCGGACCCGCAGGGAGATCCGCTGCCGACAATCGTCGACTGCGGCTCGCCCGAGGCCCAGTACAAGACGGGTGCGCAGCTGCCGGGCCAGGGCAAGGAATGCTCGGCGGAGTACGACTACGGCATCCAGTACCGCAACACCCGCGGCTTCGACTACACGCTGTGCTTCACCAAGGTCTGAGCGGGCATCCCGCTCGCGGACCAGAAGCGGGGGGCGGCCCCCCCACAGGGGGGGGGGGCCCGGGGGGGGAAACGATAGAGGACTAGCCTCAGCACACCCGAGAGCCGACGCCCCCCCGGGG
>NZ_JBHYJA010000056.1:0-40429 GCF_042740355.1 Streptomyces sp. NPDC059010 | reverse complement strand
CCCCAATCTAGGGTGTTACTCACCCTGTCTTCACTACCGTCTTGGGGCGCGGGCCCCCTGGCTCCCGCTCCCGCCGGGGCGAGCACGCGCTGGGGGGGCCCCCCCCCCCCGCTTCTGTCTCAAGTTCTCTCTCAAGCGGACAGAAACGGTCCAGAGAACGGCCCAGAGGGTCAGGGCAGCGCGTCCGCCAGCGACGCGCCGGCCGCCGCGAGAATGATCGCCACCATGGCCCAGCGGGTGCGGGCGCGCCGTGCCCACTCCACGCTGAGACCGGCGAGGACGAAGGCCAGGCCGTACACCACGGTCCCCACGCCGGCCGGCGTACCGCTGTTGAGTCCTGCCACCATCGCGAAGAGGCAGACGAGCGCCACCAACGCCCCTACGACCATGAGGCTGCCGCGAGCGCTCCGCGCCTGCTGTGACCGCTGTCTCGCGAACCCCGGGTCCGCTTGCTCTGCGAAACTCACCCTGAGTTCATCCACGCCGGGCTGGGTCGGCTCGCCCTCGCCGTCTCGCATCTGCATCTCTACCTGTTCCCCGCCGAGTTCCCGGCCGTGCGTAGTCATGACGAGGCAGCGTAGGTGAATTCGCTAGGCTCACGCACCATGTTGCCATCGCACACGCCCTCCCCCGCGCCGGACGCCACGGTCATACGTACCGGCCGCCGAGGTGCCACGGTCGGACTCCCCTGTTCCGTCCTCCTCATCGCGATGGGTGCCGTCGGCGTCTTCGGTGCCGTCGTCATTGCCACCGGGAACCAGAAGGGCCAGTCCACCCCGGGCGGGTACGCGGGCCTGGTGTTCATGCTGGCGCTGGGTGTGCTCGGCGTGTTCCTCTTCATCGCAAACTGGGCGAACCGCAAGTCGCGGATCCTCGTCGACAGCACCGGCCTGTGGCTCGACGGCGGGAGGCTGCGGAACGTCATCCCCTGGCAGAGCCTCGCCGGGGTCGGCCTCTACTGGAGCAAGCTCGGCCAGCGCCAGAAGCTCTACTCCCTGGAGCTGTTCCCCACCGGCCCCATCGACCGGGACGACCCGGTCCTGTGGACGCTGGTCCGCGACGAGGAGCCGCTCCATCCCGGCCTGCCCCGCCTGCACTACCGCGTCCCCTTCCCCAGCGGCTGCCAACAGCAGGTGGTAGCGGCGGTCCAGCAGTACGCCCCCCACATCTGGCTCGGTGAGTCGGAGCGCGCGCAGGGCCACATCGGCCGACCGGACGTCAAGGGACACAAGGAGCGGACCCGGGGCCGTACGCAGTGACACGGCTGCTCGTACGGGTCGAGTGGCGCCGGGCGCAACGACCCTGCCCTGGAACGAATTTGTGACAGCAACACTCTGAAGTCGCCTGCGGATGAGTCCGTAAGCTATGGGCACGGCTGTACATCTGTGTGGTTTCCCTCGGCTGGTGAGGGAGTTGTGCGGCCGTGCTGTCTGACGGGGGTGCTTTCTGCTGTGGCGATGATGTTGCCGGACGAGCTCGAATGGGTTCTCGAAATGCTGGGCTACAAGTGGCCCACGGCGAACGAGGACAAGCTCAGGGACTGCGCCACCGTGTGGCGGGAGTTCGGCGAGAAGGTCAACGAGTTCCACACCAAGGCGAACACCAGCGCGCGTCAGGTCACGGCCCACAACGCCGGTGAATCGATCGACAAGTTCACCAAGACCTACGAGAAGTTCGACGGTGGCGGCGGCAACGACGGCTACCTCCGCAGCGCCGCCGAGGCCGCCTTCCTCATCGCGAACGTGCTGGAGGCCTGCGCCTACCTCGTCGAGTTCGCCAAGTGGGCGGTGATCGCCCAGCTCATCGCCCTGGCGATCGAGATCGTCGCCGCCCACGCCGCCGCGCCCTTCACCTTCGGCCTGTCCGAGGTCGCCGGCCTCGGCGCCACCCAGGTCACGCGCCTGATCGTCCGACGCCTCCTCGACGAGCTCAAGAAAGCCATGATCGAGGCGCTCATCGAGACGCTGAAGGAGCCCGCGATCTCGGCGGTCGAGGCGATGGTCTCCGATCTCATCCGGCAGACGGTGAACGTCGGCTTCGGCGCCCAGGAGGGCTACAACGTCGGTGCCACCCTCAAGGCCGGCGGCGAGGCAGGCCTCGACGCCCTCAGGCAGAGCCCGCAGACCTTCGCCGAAGGCGTGCGCGACAGCCTGGGCCAGAAGGCGGGCAGCCGAGCCCGGCACGCGGTCGACAGCCGGATCGACGGGTACGACTTCGGTTCGGGGCCGTCGGGGGGCGACGTCGGCAGCGACTCCGGGGCGGGGAATTCCAACTCCTCGTCCTCTTCGTCCTCGGATTCCTCGTCCTCGGATTCGTCCTCCACGGACTCGTCGTCCTCCGACTCCTCTTCCTCCAACTCGTCGTCCTCCGACTCAAGTTCGTCAGGGTCGGACTCCTCCAACTCGACGCGCTCGGGCAACGGCAACATCCCCGGGGCGAACATAGGCAGCGGCATATCCGCCGACACAGGCGGCGCCGACATCCCCGCACCCAATATCGGCGCGGGCCCCGACTCCGGCTCCGGACCGGGATCCGACTCCGGGAATCCGTCCTCATCGGACAGCCCGTACTCCAGGCCGACGCCGTCCACAGGGCCGTCCCTGTCCGACTTCGACGACCCCTCGTCCGGCGGTCCGTCGTCCGGCAGTCCCTCGTCAAACGGCTCCGACTCCAACGGTTCGTCCAGTACACCGAGCACGTCCGGCCCCTCGCACTCCGGCGGCGGCTCCCCCGTGTCCGGTCTGTCGTCCCCGAGCCTGCAGTCCACGCCCACTCCCGGGCCCGCGTCGTCCGGCGGTACGTCGTCCTCGCCGGGGGGCGGCTCGCTCGGCACCCAGATCGACGGCCTGGCCGCCAGTGCGCCCACGCAGTCCAACGCGGCGCCGACGCCGACGGCCGACTCGTCTCCCTCCAGTACCGGCGGCCGTTCGGACAGTGGCGGCTCGGCCATGCCGACGTCGCCCACGGCGCCTTCGACTGGGGGGCCGGCTCCGGGTGGGCACCACAGCACGGGCGCTTCCGGCGGCGCCGGCACGCCGTCCGCGACGAGCCCGAATCCCAACTCAAGTCCGGCGAGGAACCCTTCCACCGGTACGCCGTCCACCACGGGGACCGGCCCGGCATCCACGCCGAGCCCCACGTCGCCGACGACGCCTCGCAGTACGCCGACACCGACGCCGGACGGCCGGACACCCGGTACGACGGATGGGCGTACGCCAGGGACCCAGGGCACGCCGGACGGTCGAATACCGACCCAGCGCCCCGGGGCTACGACCCCGGGGGACGGCAGCACGCCGCGGAACACTCCGGGTACGACGCCGGGCGACCGCACTCCGCCGCGCAACAGCCCGGGGACCGCCACGCCGGGTGACGGCACCCCACCCCGCAACACCGGGGACTCGTCCGGCGGCACCCGTACCAACACACCGGGCCAGAACCCGAGTACGACCACCCCGAACCAGACTCCGGGCCAGTCGACTTCCCCCAGGGCCGCTTCGCCGTCCACCAGCACCCCCGCGCCGACGCCCTCCACCTCGACCGGTACCGGATCCGGCCACACGTCGACACCGAGCAGCAGTACGCCGAGTTCCTCGACCCCGGGCAACGCTGCGCCGGGCTCCTCGACACCGAGCAACAGCACCCCGAACGCCTCGACCCAGCCCGGCCCCGCCACTCAGGGCACACCCGGCACCCCGAACCAGCCGAGCGGCGGCCAGTCCCCCACCAGGCCACCCCAGCAGCCCTCGGGCAACACGCCAAACACTCCGAACACCCCGAACCAGCCGGGCTCGCAGCCCACCACCCAGCAGCCCCCGGCAAACACTCCGAACCAACAGCAGCAGCCTCAGGTCGTCCCGGTCCCGGTCCACCACGTGACCACGGTGCCGAACAACCAGCCTGGGCAGTCCATCCCACGGAACCCGGACTCCGCCCCTCACCACGCCAACCAGCAGGACTCCTCGGACAACCCGAAGCCGAAGGAGACCCCGACCCCGGCCTCACAGACCCGCAACACCAACCCCCCGGGCGGCGTCACCGACCCCACCCGCGCCGAGCAGGACGCCCTGGAGAACTCGGTCCCACGGGACGAGAACGGCGACCCGACCCGACCGCCGAACCCGGCGGACGGCCGTTGGGTCGAGCGCATCAACGGCGAAGGCCGGGACGCCCCCGGCCGCAACAACAACTGTGTCGACGTGGCCCTGTCCACGGTGGACACCTACGCGGGCAACCCCACGGCAGCGGCCAGCCGTACGCCCGACCTGGACGCGGACGGCAACCCCTCTGACCGCGGCGAGAAGGGCGGCCGCGACCGCATCGAGAACACCCTCGGCGCCCGCTTCAACGACATGGGCAACGGGTCCGACGCCTTCAACCGCCTGGAGAACACCCTCCGCGACAGCGGCCACGGCTCCCAGGCCGTGATCATCACGCAGGACGCCAACGGACGGGCGCACGCGTGGAACGCCGTCAACCACAACGGCGAGATCACCTACATCGACGCCCAGACAGGGCAGCAGAGCTCGAAGCCGCTGCACAGCGGGGACAACGGGGTCTTCGCGATTCCGCTGGACTCTGACCGGCAGCCGGTGACGCCCAACCGGCCCGGTGCCTCGGACTCCAACAGCCCTGATACCAACCGCAGCAACCCTCGAATCACCCCGGAATCATCTGCCGACACAGCGCGGAGACCAGCTGCCGAACCGGCCGGCCAGCCAACCGCCGGCCAGAACGCAGACGGCAAGGATCCGAACGACAAGGACGACAGCGGCGACAAGGACGGCAAGGACAAGAAGGCCGGACTCGAACCACACCCCGACGACTCTCATCCACGTCTGGACCGCGAGTTCGGCGACAAGAAGGAGCAACAGGGCAACCTGGACCCGGACGATTCCCAGCAGCGTGTCCGCCAGACCAATCCTGTTTTCCGCCTACAGCAGGGCCACGTCGACCAACAGTTGCGGGACTGGGCCCAGAACGGTGAGCTCGCTCATGTCCTGAATGTGGCTGCGGGTTCCGAGTCGGACTCGAATGCCTCCGCGGACCGACCCCGTACCTTCACATCCGATGGGTTGAACAAGGCCCTGCCCGGATTCGAGTCCCTCAACCGGGGCGAGAAGATGCTGGTCATCTCCACATTGGCCCGTCTCAGCCAATCGGCTCATGAGCAGTACGGCGTGAACAGCAATCCGATGGACACCGATAAGGAGTCGGAAGGCGCCGCCAAGCACAAGACACCCGGCGAACGCGTCAGAAAGTTGATGACGAAGCTCGGAGTTCCGGAGACACACACTCCGGACCTGACTCAACGAAACTTCGCAGTAGTCGAGTTGCAGCGGGACGACGGCACCATCGAATACGTGACGGACTCATCGTTCCCAAGCCGGTCAGGGGTTACCGGTCTGCATTCGGAACGACACATCGCCGACTGGATCGACGACGTCAACAAGGCCAATGAGGGCACTGGGCGCAACTACACGATCACCGCCCTGTACACCGAACGCGAGCCGTGTGGCGACAAGAAGGGCGGACTCGGGAGTTCCAACTGCTCAAATCTGCTGGGTGAACGTCTGGCCGGTGCGCCTGTTTACTACAGCACCACGTACCGGGCCGACCCAGCAGATCAGCAGCGATCCGAACTCACCAGGGAACTCCAGAAACAGCGCCGGGCAGAGCTCGGGTTGGACCCAAGAGCCGCTCTTCCCGATGACGAGAAGAAAAAGATCACGGCTGAGGTCAAGAAGAAATTCCCGGTTACGGCCAATGAGAAGGCCCGCGACCGCGAGATGGTCAGACATGTCAGAAAGGTCGAAGCCCTCTGGAAGGGGATCGCACCGCAGCTAAAGTAGCCCCCTAGCCCGTCCCTGCGTGAACACACCGAAAGTCAGCAGATTCAGCGATGAGCCGTCAGACACCCACCCCTTCGCCCGTACCGCCCGAACAAGCCCTGGCCGAGCTCCTGGAGTGGTCGGACAATGGGACCCAGCGAGTGGCCGAGTTGACCGGTCCTCCTGGGTCCGGACGGACAGAGACGCTGTTGCGGCTGAGTGAGGCCCGCAGTGAGGCGATGCTTGTGGATGCCACCGGGCTGACCTGTGAGGACCTCATCGATCGGGTCATGACGGCTGCTGGGTTCACCGCCATGCCGGAGAAGCGGGCGGACTGGGGATTCGAACTTGAAGACTCCCCGCTCGGTGGCGGTTTGGTCATCATCGTCAATGCCCACCGTGCGGGCCGTACTCGGCGCTCCACGGAGCCCGAGCGCATGGTGCACCGCTTCACCGGTGAACTGGCCGTTGGCGGCGGTCTCAAGGTCGTGATCGAACGGGACCTGCCGGATGTCCGGTTGGCACACGATCACTTGGTCGTGGCACTGCACCCGAGCAGTTCCGAAGAGGCTCAAGAGGCTGTGGGACACCTGCCCGACGGCACGGACACTGAAGCGTTGCGTGCACTGGCACTGGCCGAGGTCCGTCGTGTTCCCTTCCCCGTGTGGACCGCCCTCGCCCAGGCGCTGGGTTCCCATGTGGGCCGGTCTCCGGATGTCGCCACAGCGCTGGAGGCTTCTGGCGGGCTGCTGGAAGTGGAGGACGACGGCTGGGTCCGCTTCCGTGACGAGCGGCACGCCGAGAGGCTGCGTCTGACCACCGATGCCGAGATCGTACGAGCCGTGAATGTGGAACTGGTCGCCTGGCTGCGCGATCAGCCCGCGGCAGCGACGGCCGGCCAGTACCTGGCACAAGGACTGGCGATGCACGCCGTGCAGGCCGGTGAGTTCGACTCCGTTCAGCGCTCCGGCCGGCTCGTCGCCCGTATCGATCAAGTCGCCCTGATCGACGCGGCCCACGCCGACGACTCGTATGTCGTGAGTGGTGCGTCCCCAGCCGGGGACGCGGTCAACTTGTGGATGTGCGGCGTCGATTCCCTGTCCCAGGGTGAATGGGCATCGTGGTTGCATCTGATGAGTACGGTGCGTGGCGACACGGAGACCGCCGCCCAGATCGCCTCGTCCGGCCAGCCGCTGCCGTGGCAGGTGCGCTGGGCCCATTGGCGGCCGCCGGGTGCCGTGAACGCCGCGTACGTTCGGCCCGGTCCACTGGGGGACCCGGTCGTGGCCCCTGAGGACTATCTCCCCGGTCTGCACGCCGTTTCCGCTCCGGGGGAATGGGACGAGCGATACCGGGTCTGGGACGCCGAGACCGGCGAGGAGCTGGCCGGCCCCTGGCCGGAGGCGATGCCGGCACCGGGGCGGCGCGAGCCGCTCTGGCTCACCGACGTGGAACGCAACGTCACACCCGACTGGGACGATCTGACCGTGTTCGACACCCTGGAACCTCCCTTCGTGTCGGATCAGGTGAGGGTCGGCGATCTCCTGGTCGTGACGGGGCTCGGCGGCATTTTCGCGGTCGAGCTCCACGACCCCGCCGCAAGTCCGCGCCTCAGCAAGGTGCACGGGGAGCCGCTCTTCGACGACTCCGGTTTCCTCCCCGCACTGCACCACGGGACAGCACGGCGCCGAGGCACGTACGACCCCGACCTCTTCGAACCGGGCGTCGTACGCCGCCTGCCCACCGGCCTGCTGCCCGAGGGGGTGACGGACGCCGAGGCACGCCGCGTTCTCACGGACGTCGGACTGCCCGCCTTCGAAGGCGCCGCGATCCGGCTGGAGGCTCTGGACGAAGTGGGTCTGCCCCGGCTCGCCCCTGGCGACCTGTCGGCAGACGCCGTCCCAGGTGCGTACTTCAAGATCGGTACGTGGGGTGCCGGCGACCTGGTCCTGCACGGCGGAACGGGGCAGGTCATCCTGTTCGGTGCGGACGACTGGAGCAGCGTCGACGACGACTTCGATGCCTACTTCGACGACGAGCCCGATGAGGCCGACGACGGCGACGGCGACGGCGAGCAGCAGACCAGCGCCGTGTTGATCGCCGGCAGTCTGGCCGCGTTCATCGACCTGCTCCAGCACTACCTTGTGGCCCGATGCATGTTGGCCTCGGCGGGGAGCCGTATCGAGCGCGTCGCGATCAGGGACGATCTGGAGTACACGCTGCCCGACCTCGACGGCGGCGCAGAGACAGGCCCAGACACAGACGCAGACACCACTTTCTGGACTGCTGCACTGCGAACCACCGGCTGATCGCCCCCCTGACCGACCCCGACGCCGAGAAGATCTGACGGTGGACAAGACCCGACGCATGACCACCACCGCCACCCCGAACCCCGCTGAAGTCACGGCAGAACTCGCGCTGGACCGTGTGGTGGCGCGCCTCCGACTGGTCGACCGAGGACACGGAGACGGATGTACAGCATTGGCTGAACCTCATCGACCCTCGGGCATTCCAGACACAGGGCTGGCAAAGGGGCTTCGAGGACTACAACTTCGAGGACCGGGTCTGACGGACCGGGGGTCCGCCGCCCACGGAATGGAAGGAATTCACCCCAGTGCGCGAGATCAACGCCGAGGACTGGGCTCGCGTCGAGATCTGGCGGGAGCTGCCCGCACAGCAGCGGCGTGTGTTCTCCGTTCTCGGTCCGGCGCTGAGCGGCAAGACCGCGTATCTACAAGCAGTTCGGAACCGCTGGCCCAGCGCCACACTCATCGACTGCCGGGGTCTGAGTGCCGACACGGTGGCCACTCGCATGCGCGAAGAGTGCAGTGCCGCCCCTGCCGGTCGTCCCTGTGTCCTCCTCCTCGCCAATGTGCAGTACGCGGGTGAGGTCCTGACGTCGACCGAACCGGCCCGCGTGGCGGAGATCCTGGCTCCGGGGTTCCGACGGTTCGAGGGCCGTGAGGTCTGGGTCATGGCGGAGTACGACCCAGACCTCGTATCCCCTCCCCGGGTCGCCGAATACGAAGTCGTCCTACCCACGCCGACTTCGGCCGAGGGGGCTGCCCAGGAGGAACCGGCTGCGGCTCGCCGGCTGGGAGCACTGGCCGCCGCCGAGCTGCGCCAGGTGCCGCTGCCCGTCTGGCAGTTGCTGTCCTCCGCGGGCGGTGCGCCCACAGCGGCGCAAGCCCTTCTCTCCTTCGCCGAGCGGCAACCGGACGTCCTGGTCGTGGAGGAGGGCCGGTCATCGGTCGCTTTCCGATCCGAGGCCCTCCTCCACACATGGCGGCACAGACAGCCCTGGGATTCCGTGGCCCAGTCCCGCGCCGTCGAGAGGCTGGTGGCCGAGGCCGCGGACGGCAGACCGGGACTCTGGTCCCAGCAGGGACCGGTGAGCCGGTACGCCGCCCACGCTCTCCCCCTCCATGCAGCGCTGGCCTGTGCGCTCCCCCGCGTTTTGGGCGACGGGCGGCTGCTGGCCCAGTGCTCGGCCACCGCGCTGCGCGAGGCACTTGCCATCGCCCACCCCGACGGAGTGCCGTATGCGAGCGTGGCCGCGATGCTGCACTATCTGGAGGTTCAGGGCATCTCCCCCTCGTCACAGGGTGAGTGGGTGGCCTGGCTCCATCACGCGGCACTCAGCGCGGGGCGCGCAGAGCTGGCCGAACAGCTACTGGCTTCGGGGGTTCCGTTGCCGTGGCGTACCACTTGGAGCCATTGGCGCCCCGCGGGCATCTTCGGCCGAATCCAGGACGAGGCCGGTCGTGTCGACGAACTCGGCGTGGCAGTCGGCGAGTCCGGCCTGACCATCGTTACGGCCCGGGACGTGACCACGGGCAAGAACGCCTACCCGAAATACCGATACCTCCGTCAGGAGTGGAGCCCTGTGACCGGGGAGCCTGCCTCAGCTCCGGTCGAGGTGCGCGCCTCCCTGTCGGAAGGCGATCTCCCCTGGAGTAACGCACGCCGCCCTCCGGGTCCCGGGGCATCCACCGTTACCTTCGCCGAACACACGGACAGCGGCTGGCGACTGGGGACGGACACCCTCCCTCATCCGCCCAACTGCCCGTCCGCGGTGACACAAGGCCTTTACGTCGACGGGCGCTGGGTACTCACCGGCACCGGGGACCTCTTCGCCGTATCCGTCCAGGCGGCTGGAAGCGCAGCGCAGGACACATATCTCAAGCGGCCCCTGGTCGCCGCACATACCCGGTCTGCTCCATGGCCGCTGCCGCCGTCCGCGTCCGCTGCTCTGCGGGGTGACGGAATGCGGGACTGGCTCCAGGAAACGTTTGGCGTCGGGGCCTGCCATCGGCTGGCCGAGGATCAGCTCCCCAAAGGGCTGGACGACCCTGCCGCGCGTCGCTTCCTCACCGAGACCGGCCTGCCTGAGATCAGCGACTTCCTGCATCTCGCCATCACCCCGCGCAGCGACCGCCCCCTGCCCGAAGTGGCCTGGCCCGGTCGGGGCCGGGACGTGCCCCGGCAACGCCGAGCCAGGAGCGAGGCACCCAGCAGCGGCCCGTTCTACGAGCTCGGAACCTGGATGTACTCCAGACTCCTACTCGACGGCCGCACGGGCCGGCTCTTCAGGGACACCACGGGTGGCTCGCCCGACCCCGTCGCCGGCAGCAGCCTCACACAGTTCTTCGCCATGGTCCGGTTGTACGACGAGTTCCGCAGGACACACTTCCCCTACCTCGCCGACCACAAGGACGCTCAGCACAGCCTCGCCAGGTGGTGCGAGCAGATCGATGGCGCCGCCGCCCGCGCCGAGGCGTGGACCCTCATCCTTGAGGGGCACGACTTCGAGGACAGCACTTGGGACTTGGCCTCCTACGGGGATGAACGGGGCTGACATCCGGGCAGCCGCACCCACGACGCGCCATGCCCTCAAGGATGGCCCCTAAAGGAACACGGAGCTCACAAAGACGCAGAGGCCACACCCCAACAGACCGCCGAACAGCAGGCTGAGCGCGGTGATTCGCGTCCCGCGCCGGATGGGCCGGCTCCCGGAACGGACCGCAGCGCTCAGCGGGAAGATGGCCACGCCGAACATCGCCGTGCCGACGCACCAGAACCGCACAGCCTCTACGTAGTACGACGCGAACGAGCCGGGGCGGAACGACCCCCACCTGTCGGCCACTGCCTGCACCTCCTCTCCCCTGTCACGGTCCGCACCGGGTTCGAAGTCCTCCACGTCGAGGCGGGCTCCGCCGTCGTCAGGTCGGAAGGTCCCGGAGCACTCCACGTCGTCCCCGATGACGTCCTTGCCGCACCGCTCGATGGTGACCGTCCCTTGCGTGGCGCCACGCACCTTCGCGGGGCCTTCCTCGTAGCCCGACGCGATGAGGACCAAGCCGAAGAAAACGAAGAAGATGCCCACCGCTCCGGCCCCGATGCGGCTGCCGACACCCCGTTTCGCAGCAGCCGGGCCTACCCCGGGAACTCCGGTTCCGACCTTTCGCAGGTTCGGCCGGCCGTTCGCGTCCGTCTTCATCGTTGTCCCGTCCCCTTGGTGGCGTCGTAGGCCGTAGGTGTGCCGCGTACCGTACGTGCGCCGTACGCGGAGCTTGCGCGGCAACCGCCATCGCCGATCGCACGTCGTTAGAGGACATGATCCACACCCCAGAGAACCCCGAGAGCTCCGACGCATCTCCTACGGCCAATCTGCTCGAAACCTTCCAATCCTCCTCCGAAACCTGGAGCAGGGTCGGCGCGGACACCAGCCCCGACGAGGCCGACCCCCTCGTACTCGACTGCGCACGCCTCCTGATCGCCGACCCCGGTGGCGATACGGCGCATGTGTGGGTGGCCGGGCTGGCGGAGATGGTGCGGTATCTCGCCGGGCAGCCAACGGCTGAGGCCGAACGAGCTGCGGTCGAGGCGCTGCTGGCCGCCGCGTCGGCGTTCGGCGAGCGCGGCTGCGCGCACGAGACCCACCCGTACGAGGAGGAGTTCGGCGAGCTGGCCGAGGACGACCCGGCCTGGTTCGGGCTTCCCACCTCGTATCTCTTCGCCGACTGGCCCGAACGCCCCCGCCAGGAGGCCGATCTGTGTCCGGCCAACATCGCCGGAATCGCCCGTGTCACCGCCGACATGATCAGGCCCTTCTCGGCCGACGGCATCCCCGCGGTCGTACCGGAGGACCACACCTCGTCGGTGGAGAGCCTGTCCTCGATCCTCAGCGACTATCCCAACTGGGAGCCCGGCCCCACCCTTGAGTCCAACGCGGGCGTCGACGACTGGCTCGCCACCAAGGGGGCACGAGCGGGCTACGTCATCACCCAGCACGCGAGCTGCTGGTACGCCGTCTACCGGATCGCCGAGCGGTCGGTCTTCGACGCGATGATCGAGGGCTTGGAAGCTGTGCTGCCGAAGCTCGGGGACCCGTCGCTCTGCGCACACGGCGACGACGAGCATCCGGACCCCGAGTTCGAGTCGGCCGACATCGCAGAGATCGGCTTCCACCTGCGCAGCCCCGGAGGCCGGGCGGAGCTTCGGGAGACGCTCGACGAATACCCGCCCGATGCGTGGCTGTGCCCGCGTTATCTGCGCGGCCTCGCCGACGAGGCACTCACCGAGCTGCGCACCGCGTACGCGTCGAAGTTCGGGATACGCGACACCAGTTCCCTGGGCCACACCTATGTGCTGCCGGAGGGAACCCTCGACATCGTCGCGTTGACCAAGTACGTCGTCGACGGCGACGACTTCGACGAGGGCGCGGAGAACATCGCCGTGTGGGCCGCCCGCCGGCATCCCACGACGGACGACCCGCACGAGCGACTCGTCCTGCTGCTCCTCGCCCTCTGGGTCACCGAGGTCCGCGATCTGCCGTACGGCGTCGGCCGCGAGGTCCGCGCGCTGCTTCGCGCCGTCGACCGGACGCCACTCGAAGCCGACTGCCCGCACGGCGACGACCACCCGGACAAGGACGTCAAGCGCTACAACCGCCGCGAGTTCGCGGCACACCTCCAGCACCTGTATACGTCCCGGACGTCCGCTGTCCCTGAGGCCGCCTGGCCCGCCGACGTGTGGGGCTGTCCGCGCTTCCTCGCCGTCTGGGCCCGTGATCTCGTCCTCGGACTGGACGAGGAGTACCGGTACATGGACCAGGAGGACGGCGACGGCGGGAGTGGGTTCGGCGCAGAGGCCGGCTCCAGCGCCTTCACGTAGCCCGCTCCGGCTCCGACGCCCCCCTCCTGATCTCACTGATAGCTTGCTGCTTCTGCCAATTCACTCAGTGGGAATTCGATGAGCCAGCCGCCCTTCCAACCGCCCCCGCAGCCACCGCAGCAGCCACAGCAACCGCCGCAGCAACCTCCGAACGCCTACAACCCGTACAACCAGCCGGCCCCACCGCAGCAGTCACCGGGCTTCGGGCCGGCAGCCGCCCCTGGCCAGCCCCCGATGCCGGCCGGGCCGCCGCCTGTTCCAGGACAGCCGCCGATGCCCGCCCCGGGCCAGCCCCCGATGCAGCCGATGCACCCGATGCACCCCGCGCCGCCGTACCAGGGGATGCCCTACGGCCAAGGGCCGAACGCAAGCGGCCATCCGGTGGGCGCGGTCTTCCTCGGGCTCTTCGCCTCGCTCATCGTCTCGATGCTCTACAGCGGCCTCATCATGCTCACGTACAAGGACCAGACCCTCACCATGGCGAACACCATGTACTTGGGCCACGCCTTGATCAACGGAGCGATCGTCGGCGCCTTGATCGGTGCGGTGGGTCACCGCAGCCACGGCGCCTGGATCTGGGGCTCCGTGATCGCCGCGCTCGGCGCCTTCTTCGGCTACACCAACGCCTTTCCGCTCGTCATCGCCGACGACCAATCGCCCGCCGCCATCGGCGACATGATGGAGGCCGACCCCTTCATCCCCGCCAAGGCATGGTGGAACGACGAAATCAACGGCGGAGTCGACTGGTTCTCCCCGCTCGGGCTCGTGCTCGCCGCGGTCGTCGCCTTCGGGCTCGCCTACCTCGTCGGTAACAGGCGCCGCCAGGCCTGACTTCCCCTCAGGCACGTCTCAGAGGTACGTCCCTCAGGTGCGTCTCTGAGGCATGTCTCTGAGGCACGTCTCAGTGAAAGGCGGGGCTGTCGCCGAGCCCCGCCAAAGCTGCCCCTATGCAGGTCACTGCCAGCGCCCACCGGGTCCGCCCTATCCGCGCGAGCACGAAACCCCAACTGCTGAGGGCCACACCCAGGGCATACAGGGCCACCCAGGCACCCGCGGCGTCGCCCCTGCCGAAGCGCATAGCGGTGAGGACGAGGCAGACTACGGCGACCAGCCCGGCGAACGCCGCATACGTCCAACGTGCCTGCCGCGCATCGCGCCGCCGGTTCTCCACGAGCCCCGGTCGCCCCTGAGCCTGGAACTGCGCCCGCAACTCGTCCGCGCTCACGCTCGCCCCTGACGCGGAGGAAAACGGCCGGCCGCCCGTCCCGTCCGGCGTGTTCGCCGTCTCATAGCCGTGCGTCTCATAGCCGTGCGTCTCGTCGCCGTGCGTCTCATCGCCGTGCTTGGTCATGGCAGCGGAGCCTAGCGATCCACACCCGACCTGACGGGCGCCCTCAGACGTCCTCCGCACTCCGCCCATAGACTCCGCCCATGTCCCCTTCCCCCTCCCCTTCCCCTGGGCTCTCCCCCTCCCCCACCGCCACCGTCGTACACACCGGCCGCCGAGCCTCGCGGCGGATGCTCCCGCTGGGAATCGTGCTCACGGCCTTCAGCGCCCTGCTCCTGTTCGGCGGAATCGCGATGACTGCCGGGCTCGGAGAGGGTGGACCCGACCTCAAGGGGATCGGGGGAATCGTCATCGGGCTGTTCATGGGCTTCATCAGCGTGGGCAGCCTGATCGCCACATGGTCGGCACGGAAAGCCAGCGTAAGCGTCGACCACACGGGACTGTGGGTGAGCAACGGCAAGGAGCAGAATGTCATCCTCTGGCAGAGCCTCGCCGGAGTCGGGCTGCACTGGAGCCAGGCCAAGAACAGCATGAAGGTCTACTCCATCGAGCTGTGTCCCAACGCTCCCATCGACCGCGACGATCCGGTCCTGTGGCCTCTCGTCCGCGACGAGGAGCCACTGCACCCGACCCTCCCGCGCCTGCGCTACCGCCTCCCCCTCCAGGTGGGCTCACGGGAGGCGCTGGTCACGGCGATCCAACAGCAGGTCCCGCAACTGTGGCTCGGTGAGACCCAGCGTGAGGTCGGCCATGTCGGCATGCCGGATCGCAAGGGACACCGTGAGCGTACGCGCGGAGCCTCGCGATAGCGGGCGGGACCGGCCGATAGAGGGCGAAGTCAGCCGGTAGAGGGCGGGTCCGGCCGCCCGTCACGACGCCTCAGCGCTGAGCCCGCCGCCCTTCCCTGCCGGAGTCGTGCACGGGCGCGTCCCGCTCGGCACGTGCACGGTCCAGTTCCGCCTGCTGCTGTACGTCCCAGTCCGCGAACCGGGCCTTGGACTGCTGGCGTTCCGCGAAGGTCTGGTCGTCGGCCGCCCGGCGAATCTCGTGCATCCGCTGGAACACGGCCTCGGTGTAGCGCGGATCCTGGAACGCGTCCTTGACGTCGACGCTCCCGCTCAGCACCGCACGCGCCATGTCGCGCAGCGCCGGGTCGAGCGAGGTCGTGTCGGCGATGGTGCGCAGGGAACGGTGCAGCCGCAGGGCCTGCTCGGGGTCCTGGGCGACGCCCATGAGTTCCTCGTCCTGGATCTCGCGGTCCGCGGCCATGGGTTTGGCCCGTCCTTCCTGTGGCTGCCTGTCGTTTCCCGTACGTGGTGGGTTCGTCATCCGAACTCGCTGCGAGCCCACTCCTGGGCGTTGCCCGAGGTGTTCGAGGAGCGGGAGCCGGCGGTGGAGGCGGCGGCTGGGGTTCTGTTGGCCGCAGGCGTGGAGTTCTGGGTGCTGTTCTGCGTGCTGCTCTGCGTGCTGTTCGAAGAGCCGGAACCCGCCGCGGCAGTGCTGTCAGCGCCCCCGTCGGATGCCTGGGACGACTGACCGGCCCCCGCACCGTGCCCGGACACCGCGTCGACACCCTGCTGCACACGATCCCCGGCCGCCCCGGTGACCCGCTCCGTCGCCGCGTCGACGGCGTTGTTCACGTGCGTGCCGGGGTCGACGTAGTCGGCGAAGGTCGACCCTTCGCCGCCGGTGACCTCGTTCTTCAGCCCGTCCACATACTCGCCGGCCGCCTTCTTGGCGACGTCCGCCGTCTCGCCGAAGTCGACACCGGACCGGGCGTCGAAGTGGGCCTCGATGCTCTGCTGCCCGATGTTCTGCGCCATTCCTACGGCGGCTTCCGTGGCCTTCTCCTTGGCCGCGTCGACCACCTTCTCCTGGACGAACTGCTTGCCCTGCTCCTTGAGTTGGTCCTTGGCGAACTGCTTGACCTTCTCCTTGGTGATCTTCTCCAGCTGCTCCTTGGCGACCTTCTTGAGGGCGTCCATGGTGGCGTGCTCCATGGCCTTGGTGACCGCCTCCATGACCTCCTTCTTGAGCCTGTCGAGCAGCTCCCGGACAATCAGCCGTGTGGCCTGCGTCGCGCCCAGCGCGCCGACCTCGGACAGTCCGAAGGTGAAGGGTGCCGCCGCCTGCGCGGCGATGATCTCGATGGCCAGCGCGATGAGTTGGACGATCACGGCGATTTTCGCGGTGAGCACCGCCACCGCGGCCGCGTCGAATGCGAAGGCGATCACTTCGCACGCGGTCTTCGCATCGGGCAGATAACTGTCCTCGCCATTGGCGCCGGTATAGGCGCCCCACTCCTTGCTGAACCCCTCGACAGCCGTACCGAAGTTGTGGGAGACGACCGTGCGGGCGAGGCCCTCGCCCTCCCTCTGGATGCCTTCGAGTTCCTCGCCGAAAGCCCGCCAGGTCTCCGCGACCTTGTGCAGTGCTTCTTCGTCCACTTCGGGCCAGGTGTAGCCGAGGAGGTCGAGCACCCAGACAAGCTCACCGGGCAGTGTGAGCGACATGCCAATATCCCCCGAATTTAATTAGAGTTGACCGGCGAATTCAGAATTGGCCGGTTAGCCCGTCCATCTGACCGCTGTTCGAAGTTTCCGCCGCGTCGTAGTTGCGCGCCATGTCCTGCAGGTTGTGCCCGACCTTCTGCAGCCGTTCCGCAAGACTGTCCATCGATGTGAAGATTCCGTCGCGAATCGGCGTGTAGACCTGACCGAAGATCTCCCCGAAGTCCGCATCCGCCCACGGCTCTCCCAGCGTTTCCAGGGCGTCCTGAAGCCGCTTGGACGCGGTGGAGAAATCGCCGCCGAGGTCGACGAACTTCCCTCCCTGCCGCCGGAGTACATCCGTTTCCACGCTAAAGGTGTCGAACTCCATGACTCTCCCCCGGACTCCCCTTGCCGTAGTTCATATTGGACGACAGACCGATACCTTAGACTCCTCGCGCACTGCGCCGCCAAACCCGTAAGTCAAGAGATCGTCAAGTCATTCAAGGGGACACCAAAAGTGGTCACAACACAGCCACATATCGGCAGTACGAGAAGTCTGCGGATGGGAAGACTCCTCGGCCTGGGGCTGCTTCTCGTGGCCATGGTCGTCGCCGCGGTGACCATTCCGGAACTGCGCAGTGAACTCGCCGGGGAGGGCACCGAAGGAACCCTCACAGTCTCTTCATGCGAAACACACACGAAGACCCACTACGGCAAGCACAGGCGTTCCACCGAACTCAAGTTCAGCTGCACCGGAAACTGGCGCGCGGACGACAGTAAAGCCGCGTACGAGGACGTAGCGGTGGAAACCTCGTCGCGTTTCGAAACCGGGGCGAAAATCCCCGTGATTCAGGTGGACGACACCTTCGAGCAACCGCAGGACCGGGACCCCGGGGACGACGCCGCGATCCTCGCGTTCTGCCTCTCGCTGCTGGCCTTCGGCATCTACTGCCTGCTCACCGGCTTCGGCGCCCGGGGCGGCCCCGGCCTGGGGGCCTCCTGGCAGCGCCTGCCCGCCCGAACCGTCACCGGCCCCGTCCTGGGCGGCCTCTTCACGCTGGGCGCCTTGGGGGCACTGGTCTGCGCCCTCGTCCTGTGACGCCCGTATCTCCCTTTCCAGATTCCTGTTCCAGATCCTGAGGAACCCTCAATGACCCAAGTACACGGGAACGCCGCGCCGAACGCCGCCGCACCGGGAGACCGTTCGAGCCTCGGCCGCCTCATCGGCGCGGGCCTGATCCTCGTAGGCGTCGTCCTCATGGCCCTCGGCGCCTACCTCGGCCCTTACACCTACGCCACGTCCACCAAGGGCAAGTTGACGGTGGAGACCTGCACCGTCGACTACAAGTACCGCTCCAGCACGTCGAGCAGCTCCCGGAAGAAGACGAAGACCAGGTGGTGCTACGGCACCTTCGCGTCCAGCGACGGCTCGGTCAAGGACCTCAACGCCGAGCTCAAGAGCGACGCCCTGCACCAGCGCGGCTACGTCATCGAGGCCATCAAGACCGGCGACACGTCCTACAAGGCCGACCACGGCTGGGTCGGCGCCATCGCCACCGGGTGCGCGTGGTTCTTCGGTGGCCTGATGCCCCTCGCCATGGGCGTCTTCGCCACCATCACGGGCCTCTCCTCCAGCCAGGCACCGAACCAACGGCTGTTCCGGACCTGCCTCGCGCTGGTCGTGGTGGGCGGGCTCGGGCTCATCATCAGCTTGTTGGTGGGGTTCTTCGCGTGACGGAGGCCCCGGCGTTCCTTCATGGAGACGAAGGGCGCCGGGGCCGATGTTTGCTTGACAACTCCCTGACCGAGACAGGCCATCGCGACCTGTCTCGTCTGTCCTGCCGTCGAGTCTGCGCCTATCAGGCGGTCGTTGGCAGTGCCACGAGCGCCGGGGAATCCCCGCCGAGGCCGGCGCCGACCGAGGTGACGTAAAGCATGTCCTTGTGCCAGAACGGCCACGCGCCGACACCCATGTTCTTGTCCACCTCTTCTGGATACTCGACGAGCGTCGTCATAGCGCCGTCCTTGGGGTTGAACTCCACCAGCTTGGGCTTCTCCGTGGCCTCGGTGACGTATACCAGCAGACGCTCGCCACCGGTCTCGCGCAGGGGGATGTATTCCATCTTGGGTGATGCCTTTGACCGCCACAGTTCCTTGCCACTGTCAAGGTCGTAGGCGACCATCGACCTGGGACTGCCGGCGCCCCCCTCAGGGTCGTCGCCACCCATGAGGAAGATGTTTCCGAACCCTGCGGCCTGACGCATCGGGCTGCCGTCGTCCTCAAGCCCAAGAAGATACTTCTCCGGATTCCCTTGGAACTTACCGCCGCGCTTCTCGCCGGTTTTCTCATCGAGCACGTATACGCCGGCTTCCTCACCACTGACGACGAGGGGAGACGTGGAAATGACGCCCTCTGCCTCTCCATCAGCGAATCGCTTGGTCCACTCCGCCTTGCCACTGCCGGGGTCGATCAGCGACACCTCGTCCCAGTCCTTGTCACTGGGCTCGTCTCCCTCGCTGCACGCGCGCACCCTGATCAGGTTCTTACCACCGGTGTACGAACCGGCTGAGCAGCCGCTTCCTCCCAACTTCTGCGGATCCCAGACCTTGCTACCGTCCTCCAGCCTCTGCGTGTCCCAGGCTGCCCTGCCATCGGCCACCTTCAGAGCTACGTGCTCCTTGTCCGCTCGGATCACCACGGCCTCGCCGGAGCGAGCCACCGAAAGCCCCTTGCCCGTGTTGAACTCGTCCTTCACCTTGAAGGCCCGGTCCCACAACACCTTGCCGGAGTTCAGGTCAAATGCGGCAACGTGGTCGCACCGACCCCTGGCCCCTGCCCCACCCATGCCCGAGGCGCCATAGGCAACGATGCCGACACCGCCATCAGAAACTGAGGGAGCCACGCACGCTTGGTTACCCGCGCCCGGCAGCGGTGTGGCCCAAAGCCTCTTGCCGCTCTTGAGCTCATAGGCCTTCACACCACCGGAAAGAGTCTGAACCACCGCCTTGTCGGTGAACCAGGTGCCGTCCACTTCCTTTTCGCCCAAGGACCACTCCGCCTTCGATGGCACGCTCCACAGCGGCTTGGTGGCAGAGCTCGCCATCAGGTACCACGCGGCCCCTCCGGCCCCGCTGAGCACGACGAGGGCGACAACCAGCAGCACAATCAGCCCGGTCTTCTTCTTCCGCGGCGGCGCAGAGGGAACGGGTGCCCCAGGAAACTGCTGCGGATGGCCATAACCCCGCTGGGGAGCCATCGGGTACTGCGGGGATACGGGCTGTTGGGGGTAGCCATAGCCGGGCTGTCCCGGTGGTGCCGCGGGCGGCTGCTGCGGATAGCCGTACCCCTGCGGCGGCAGGTGCCCCTGCTGGGGTGGCATGGGAGGCTGCTGCGGCGTAGGGGGCTGCTGCCCGTAGGGGCCGGTACCCGGCACAGGTCCGTTGGCGCTCATCAGATGCTGCTCCTGACGTACTGGGCCCACGCGGTCTCGAATTCACTCTCGTTCATGCCCACTGCCTTCTGCAGTTGCTGATCGAGATTCGTAGGCTTCCTGTAGTGGTCCACGACAAACTCGAAGAGCGCTTTCTCGCCGCCCTTCTGCGCGATGAAACGCATGGCTAGGTAGCTGAGGGCATAGTTCGCGCCAACGGAGCTGTATTCCATCTCGAAGTCCTGACCAGGCAATTGGCCGTTGAACTCCTCGCCCGCCAGACCACTACGGACTCGCTCGCGGCCTTGAGCCTGGTCGAACCGGTAGGAAACGTACTCAGCAAACCCCTCGACAGCCCACGCCCGAATGCTCGTCTTCTCATCGCTGCCGTATGCGCCAGGATCCTGCGGTTGAACGAGAGCGTGCGCGATCTCATGCCGCGAGATGTCTCCGACACCCGCCTGCCATGCCGCTGAAGTGAACCGGCTCGTCGAGGTGTCCATCTTGATACGCGCGCCGCCGTATTCGAGCCGTTCCTCATCGCCGCTGCCGCCAGCGTTGAAGGCCGGCATGGGTACGCTCTCTCCAGCGTCCCAGCCCAAGTCGTCACCGTCGTTGTTGTACAGCTTCGTGTACGTTTTACGGTTCGACTCAAGTACGACGAGGAAGCCCTCAGGGGTGTTGGAAACCGACGACGTATTCGATCCCCACAGCTCTAGGTCCTTCCTCGCGCTCTGCTCGACGATGGGCGCGAAGCGGTCGGCCTGTGCAGCGTTCTTCTTCGCCGAGATCGTGATGGTGCGCGCCTGGCGCTTGACGTACATGTCGTCGTAGAGGTCCCAAGGCGCCGGGTAGAAGACCGCGTTCGCCAAGGCGGCCGCTCCCGGAGAGCCGCCCACTTCACTGATGCGCGGCTCGGCCGACTCGGACTCCTTCTCGACCGTCCACCGATACCACTCGGAGACCGGTCGAACGTCAACGCCCTTGATCTGATGCACGAAGGCGACATCCAGCGTCAGCTTCACATCAGCGCCCCACTCGTCCGAGCCGTCGCCCGTCTGGTTGAGGACCATGTACTTGCTCTCCACGAAGGGGATCTTCCGGAGATTCTTGAAGATCTTGCGCTGCTCGTCCTTTGCCGCGCCGTCGAAGGGCTCCAGGAACTCGTCTTCGTCCCCGCTCTTCAAGGCGTTCGTACGGCCGTTGAGCAACGTTTCGATCTCATCCGAGCTCAAGATCTGCTGCTCATTTTCGCCGGCACCCTGAGCAGCGGGCAGCGAACCACCGCCGACAGCCTGGTACAGCGCCACCCCACCGACTGCACAGACGGCCACCACAGCCAGCACCAGCAGACCGATGACGGCGCGCTTCAGCCCCTTGCCCCCTCCGGAGCCACCAGGAGGAGGCGGAGGTGACGGCGGTGGCGTGTACCACCCCTGCTGCTGGACCGGTGCCCCGTACGGGCCGGCGTTCCCCGGCCCTCCCGGCGGCGGCGAATAGGACATGACAACCTCTCACGCGGACATTCTGATGAGGGGCACGATGTGGTCGGCCAGACGTGGCTGAGGCCTGGGCGTCTCACCCAGGCCTCAATGCGCGATGTGTGCAGGCTCTTTGAGCGGAAGTCGTGCTGACCTACTCACCCTCCCCTTAAGTCACACCACACCCTATGGCCTTCACCAACGCAGGCCACAACGGTTGCCATGGGGCTCCCGTGCAGAAATCGTGATCAGAAGTTGCAGAGAGTCGAAGGGACGTGTCTCGGTCATTTCGCGCCAAGAGCGGGGCAGTGCGGCAGCCTAACCGGCAGATCCCACTTCCAGTACCGTCTCGCCGGGAGAAGGAGGGCGACGAGATCAGGTACCACGAGCACCGCGCCGCGGTGTCCGGCTGGTCCAATCAGATGACGGCACGCCCGTGCACGGCCGGCACACGCCCGCCGGACGGCCACGGCCGGAGTATGACGGCACCACGCCTCGTCCGCTCCCGGACGAAGTCCGCAACGGGAACGACGGGATCGGGCCCGGCGCCCACGAGGACGATCCAGGTCGCGGCCTTCCGAGGAAGCTGGCTCTGTGAGCCGGACTCGCCCTCTGCATCGCCTTAATCGCCTGGGGGGCTTGGGGGTTCCTCCAGTTCGACCAGGACATCCGCGAAGGCGACTTCTCCGGTCGGCAGTGTGACGCCGACCGCGAGACTGCGGCTCCTGACGACGCGCGGTTCCCGGCCTGATCCCGGCAGGGCGCCCCCCGATCGCCGAGGTGAAGGACTCCCGACGGCCGCCCCACGGCTGAGGGCCGGGACCCACTGGAGGAGCCACACGTCAGCCCATGAGACGACAACGCACGACCGTGCCCTCGCCCGGATCGACGTCTTCCTCTCCCTGCCCCGGATGAGGCGGAGCCTCATCCCCGCCTCCGCTGGATGCCCCTTCTACGCCGCTGTCGTCAAGCGCGAGGCTGTCGGGCGATTGCTGTTGCACACGGAGAGTGACCCTGGGGGTCGTCGGCGGAATCCGGGCCACGACCACCGTGCCATCGCCTCTGGTCGGGTTCCGCGGCGAGGCACTCAGGACGGTCGCTCCAGCTACTTTCTCCCTAGCACTGCTGACCATTGCGACTGCCCATGCCGCCAGCTCCGCCGGCCATGGCCACCCGATGTACGCCGCCACCGTGAAGGCCCTGCTCCACCACTGGAATCCCTCTGCGCGCCCCTTTCTGGATTTCCCACCCTCGCTGACGGCCCTTATTCATCCTCTTGGCCAGCTCAGATCTGTACTTCCAGAACTCCTGGAACGCCCTGCAGCATTTCTCCCACCGGATACTGAGCCACGCGTACAACGGCTCCGCTGCTCACGTGCACCCATGGCACAGAAGCCACGACACAGTGCTATCGGGGGGAACGACCGGAGCACAGTTGCAGCAATCAGGCTCGGTGGATCGTGCCCGTGCCCAAATCGCTGCCGGGCGCGAGGCTTTCCAGGTGTCGCTTCATCTGAAGTCCCGCACGCCTCCGACCCATAAGAACCGCCAGCACGGACACGCCAGCGAGAGCAACCGTCGCGACATCCCCGACGCCAAAGGGGATCACGACCAGGGCCGCGATGCCAAGTAGGAGCGCCTTCAGTACGGTGGAATTGGCGCTCGTCTCCACGGAAGAGACGGGGTGAAGAGCACGGGGTTCACCCACTGCTGGTACTTCCCGGTCCGCTGGGACAAGTGCGCTCACCGGTAGGTCGGCTGAAGCGTCAGGAGATTCAAGCCATCCGGCGACGTAACGCTGTCCGTCCAGAATCAGTACGGCATAACCGACCGAATTCGCATACGGGAGCTGCCGAGTGGGCGGTCGCCAGTAGACGTGGCCACGGACGCCCGTGAGCGGCTGCGCCAAGGGTAGGGGGTCGACGATGTCATTCAGATACAGATACAGCTCACCAAACTCCGCGCTCGTCAAGCGAATGCGGGGCTTGAGGTGCTTGGTCACAGAGGTAGACGCCGGCCGCTCGTCGACGGCTACTCCTACCCCTCTGACGGAAACGGACAGTGCGTGGAGTCTGCCCTGCTGCCGAGAACGGTGGAGGCCGGCCACGGGATCAGAGCGCCAGCGGCCGAACAGGTTCATGAACCAGCAGAAGGCAAAGCACCCCAGAGTCAGGAAGACCGTCCAGAAGTCTGCCCGCCCACCGATCTTCTCCTCAAGCGACTGCCGGTCCCCGACAAATACCTCTAGGTCGGGTGACGATGGCGCGAAGAGGACCCAGGTCTCTTCTCCTGCCTTCGGCCTATCGCTCGAGGTCATTTCTACCTCAGTGGTCTGGGGCCCCTGGTCGAAAGGCACAGATACCAGCACTGTGGAGGTGTAATGCCCGGTGCGCTGACTGCTTACGTACTCCGAGGAGAGGACCTTCTCGATCTCGGTCGCACGCATCGCGGAGCCTGCGTCAACGATCTCCCACGCTGCAGGCGTTGGAGACAGCGCTGCATAAGCCACCAGAAACGCAGGCACCATCCAGGACCAGGCTGCGAACCCGACCCAACCGTTACGTTGCTCCACCCACCAGTGCTTGCCCCCTGCGCCCATGTCATCGGCAGGGCGACGGCGGAGCAAGAGGACTCCGCCGCTGGCAGCCACTGCTGCCACTACGAGGCAGACGAAGAGGTCCCACCTGGGGGGCTGAGTGGAGGGCTGGATCAGAACTGCGACGACCGTAGCCGAAATGCTTAGGCCCAGCAGAGCCAAGCAGCGGGCCAGGGCGCTGGACCTTGTCATCATCCGAAATCTTCCTCAAGACTGCGCTGCTTACGGCCGAATGAGGTCTTCGGCTCTTCCGCGCCCAGTTGCTTGCCGTCCTCGTCGTCACTCCCGGCTAGCTCTCCACCTGCGCCTGCCAGTCCGGCACCCACACCGCCAGCGGGTACTTCAACGGCGAAGTCAGGGTTCTGGCCGCGCTGCCCGTAACGTGACGTGTCCCAACCTTCCACAACAGGGATGTTGTCCCTGTAATGTCCGGCGCCACCGACGGTTGCTCCGCCAATGGCCCCACCAGCTGCATTGATCAGGGCGTTCTTACCCCACTCGGGGTCTTCGTCTGTCGTGAGCGCGGTATGGCCATCCACGGCAAGTCCACCCGCCACATTGCCGACAACCCCACCCGTGATGTTCTCGGTGAGACTCTTGGCAAGATCACTCGGCGGTGTGGCCATGTCATCCATGATCTTGCTGGCCTTGCCCGCTGCTGCCGCACCCGCAGGGGTGCCGACGGCTGCGGCTAGTCCTCCCTGCCAGGTCGCTTCCCAGACTTTGGCACCATCGATGTCCTGGCCGGAGAGTCCGGCACCGAGCAGCGTTCCACCCGTGTTGCCAGCCCAGTTGACGAAAAAGCTGGCAGCCAGCTTGGTCATCTTCCCGGCCTGTTGGTATGCGCGGATTGCCGACGCGATACGCCGGAGCAACGCACCGAGGCGGGCTGAAATGCGGACCGCCTGAGCGGCGAGGCGAGTGACATTCGCGGCGGCGGCACCACCCGCGACGCCGAAGCTCACAAAGGACAAAGCCACGCCAACACCGATCGAGACACCAATTTCGGTGTAGATAGCGTGAATCTCATCGTTGACGGTCTCGATCTCATCGGCCACATGATCGAGCTGCTTGGCGATGTCGTCGTACTCTTCGACGCCCTGCTCGACTGCAGCTTTGACCTTGCGCCAATGTTCCCTGAAGGCTTCGGCCGCTTCACCGCGCCAGGTGTGACCCACCGTGTCTTCGACGTTTCTGTCGAGCGCCTTGAGGAGTCCGTCCGCGCCCGCCACTTCAGCCTTGAGCTGGCGCCATGCCTTGGCAGCCTGCCTCAACTCGTCCGGCCGGCCACCGGGGTTGACGATCTCCAGGCCTAGTTCGACAAGCTCCTCTGCACCCGACTCATTACCGCTCACTTGTCTCCCCCGGAGCCCTTACCGAAGAGCACAGCAACATCGTCATCAGTTACTTCGGTGCTCTTGTTGATCTTTCGCAGTGCATCAGCGATAGCATCCAGATGCTCGTGAACTGCCTTCATCGCGGAAGCCGCAGTCGTTGAGTACTCGATGTAAGCGTTTCGGACCTCGTCCGATTCCGTGAGAAGCCCAAAGCCGTCAGAGATTGCCTCTTCCCCGGTCTCGTTCTCGAACTTCTTGAGATAGGCGCGCAGATCGTATGCCTGGAGCTCAAAGTTCTTGGCGAGACCCCTGCCTGCCCCGTCCGCGTAGTATGCCTCGTCGTCAGTCATTTGTTTCCCCGTTCATGAACGACTCTCGAGAATCGGATGATATAGGCCGTCCACTAATACGGTGGCCGTCTCCTCGATCGAGCCTGGCGTGCCCTTGCTGATCCTGAAGTGGGTGTCGCATGCCGTACCCGCCCCTGCGTCTGTCTGCCTCGACGCAAATTCAAGGACCTCGGAATCACTCACCCGCTCGTCCATTCGTTCGCTACTCATCTACCGGCCTCAGCACGGATGTGGCGATCTTTTACTGCCCTCGGTACGGAGGCGACTGCTGGGTGTAGAAGTTGGGGTGCTGCACGGGCGGTCCTGAAGGCGTGGGGTACCTCTGATTGGAAGTTGCCAGGTACGGCTGCTGAGGCGGGTACCCCAAGTTCTGGGGGTAAGTACCGACGCCCGGGCTGAACTGGCCGACGCCGGAATTACGGCGGTTGCGCAGTACAGCGAAGACGACGACGGCGCCAATTACGGCTCCGAGGCCGATAACACCTGCCACAAGGACAACGGCACCCATTGAAGAGGACCCCTTCTCATTCTCGGCATGTGCGTCACAACATCTGGGCTACGACGAGACAGAGCAGCATGGTCGTCGCATGAGCCCCTGTCCCCCACCTTTTCAAGGCTCGATTGTCATCGCGGTAACCACGCAGCATGACCAAGAGGCCCACATGCGTGCCGATCAAATTGAGCGCTGTCAGCCACCAAAGCGTGCCAGAAATGATCGATACGACGAAGAGCAGCCAAGGGACAAGGATGCCGAGCCCGAGCAGGATGGTGGTGAATTGGCTCGTCGTGCGCGACATCATCTCGTCTGCAGCGGTCGAGTGATCCAGGTCCGGTAGTTCCGGATTCACAACTCCTCCGAGGGGGAGTTACCTCTACTGCCCCTGGTGCGGGGGCTGTTGGGCGTAGGGGTTGGGGTGCTGCGGGGACTGTCCCGGAGGGGTGGGGTAGCCCTGGTTGGGAGGCGTGTTGGGGTACTGCTGGTAGCCCGTCGGGGGCTGGGGCGGGTAACCAGTGCCAGTGCCGTGAGGAGGTGTTCCGCCGCCGGAGCCGGGGCCGCCGCTACCGCCGTTGCGGCGGCTGCGGATTACTGCGATGGCAATGCCGACGACGACCACGGCGGCTGCGATGCCGCCGATCAGAAGGATGCTGCCCGAGGAGGACTTCTTCTTCTTTTTCTTGGCGGCCTGGCTCCTGCTGTCGTTGTCGTCGGAGGCGGCACCTGAATTCGTGGACGTGGATGGCGATGCCTGGGCCAGGGGGCCCTGCTTGGGGCCCTTGGGGATGTCCTTCGTCAATGCCGCGTACGGGCGGATGATGCCGTAGCCGTACTCATCGTCAGGGACCTTCTTGACGTCGTGGTCGAGCAGCGTGGCCGATTTGATCAGGCGGTTGATGACCTGGCCTGCAGTGAGGTCAGGGTACTTGGCACGGATGAGGGCTGCGGTGGCGGAGACGTAGGCAGCAGCATCCGATGTACCCGTTCCCTCTGCGTAGCCGCTGGACTGGGTAGGGTCTGCTTCCACAATACTGACGCCGGGAGCGGTTAGTGTCATGCCTTCACCGAAATTGGAGTTAGACCAAATTTTCAGTGATTCATCAATAGCTCCGACCGCTACCACACCTGGAAGCTTCGCTGGATACGCCAGACCTGCGTCTCCATCATTTCCTGTCGCGGCGACGACAACAACATTGTGCTGCTGTGCGTAATTGATTGCTTCGGCACCCTCAGAACCAGGAGTAGCCAGAGAATCACCAAATGACATATTGATGACGTCTGCACCCTGATCAACTGCGTATCGCACTCCTTCTGCCCACTGATCGTCATCGAAGTCATCACTCTCGGCTGCCTTAATGGGCAGGATCTTGGCCTTCGGCGCCAAGCCGATCACGCCTGAAGCATTGCTCGTCCCATGTCCGTGCCCAGCGATGAGACTTGCCATGCCGGTGCCATGCCCGTCGGTGTCGTTCTGGGCATCACCGCCTCCGGTGACGTCTTTGCCCTTCAATACCTGTCCGGTCAGATCGGGATGACTACCGTCCACCCCGCTGTCAACGACGGCAACTGTCACACCCTGCCCCTGTGACTCTGACCAGACTTTCTTAAAGTCAATGACATCAATGACCCACTGCTTGTCGCGGATGTAATCCGCTGAGGCAGTAGGGGCCGAAGTGAGGAGCAAGGCTCCTGTCAACGTCACGACTCCTGTCGTGGACCAGAATCGCTTGACACCCAATTCCTTGCTCCTCACTCAACTATGACTGGTTCCGCCAGTCTTCATGCAGCGAGCCGCACGTATTCTCCGTGCGGCTCGCTGGTATGCCTACTCGATGGTCCGCGGCACGTTCCGGTTGCGGTCCTCTTCCGAAATCCAGGTCTCTTCGTCCTCGACCAGGTAGTCGGGACGGTCACCCTGGCTGTTCTCCTCAGACCTTCGGCCGTTGCGACCGCCCATGCCGCCGGCCATTCCGCCTGCTCCGGCGCCGCGCTGAGTTCCGCCACGGCTGCCGTGCAGGCCGGCGCCGCCGCCGGCGCCCTTGCCCGTGACCCCCTTGGCTGCACCCACCACGCCGCCACGAGACTTCGCGAGGGCTCCACGACCGCCAGCCCCGGCACCGCCTCGGCCAGCCGCACCGGCTCCGCCGCCACCCATGCCGCCCATACCGGCTCGGCCTCCTGCGCCGCGACCTGCCGCCGCGCCACCGCCAGTCAGACCACCGCGACCGCCCGTGGCTCCGATGCCGCCCCGTGCTGCAGCGCCTCGCCCAAGTCCGGAGACTCCACCAGGAGCAACGGCCCCTGGGCCCTGAGTCCCTCCGGTACCGAGGCCACCGCTACCGCCGCTGACACCGGCAGGGCCCGTGCTCGGGCCAGTCCCCGTCAGGCCCGGAGAGATGCCGTCCACCTTCGTGCGGGCTGACGGGAGCTGAGAGCCTCCCGTGATTCCTGCATCCCGAGGCACCCCAGGAGCTGGCTTGATGCTGGCGGTGGAACCTGCGCTCCACGGCTTGTTACCCGAACGAGCTGTACCAGGCCCTCCCCCCGAAGGACTCGGCATTGTGATCGGAGGAGGCATTGTCACGTTATTACTCGGAGGAGTGACGCCCTCCTTCTCGTTAAAGCTTCCGCCACTCTTGAGGTTCTGCCCATAAACCTTGTAGTTGGCCGCCAGTTCCTCCATCACCGCCATGGCCTGCAGGCGGCGCTCCATCCCCAGCGACAAGTTCTTCTCGTTCGCCTCGGCAACGGTGCCAGCGCTGACGCCCGCAGCCAGGTCCTTGTGTGCCTGGGAGTCATCGCGGTTGTCGTTGTCATTCATTTTGTCGCCCGCGCTCTCCAGCTTGGACGGTTCGTGAATGTCTGCCATCTTGCTCTTGGCGGCGTCGAGGTCCTTGCTGATCGCAAAGAGTTGCTCCGCCGTGAAGTTGGCGTGTGCAGCACCGTTTCGAATCTGGACGCCGATTTCGTCCGCCCGACGCTGAAATGCCTCGGCTGCTGCACCCTCCCAGTGTTCGCGGACGGTTTCGACAGCTTTCTTGAGCATCCCGGCGACGCTGTCATTCGCGGAAACCTGGTCCACACCGCCGGTCGCGCCGTCACCGTCGCCGCCGGACAGGATGTTGTGGACCATTTTCCAGTGGGTTCCAACCTCCGAAATCTTTCCGGGTTGAGAATCCATGATCATCTTACGCAAGCCGTTGACCGAGTACTCGACGAACGGCGTCTTCCCATTCTCGGTCGAGCGGTCGTAGGCGACGTTCTTACGTGCGACCTTGTCGGACTCAAGGAGGCGGTCATGATTACTCTTCTGCTCGGCCGCCCTAGCCTTGTTGTTGTTTTCCTCCTGGATCTTGCTGGACGCTCTTTCCTCGGCAGCGCTGGCCATGGTCCACTCCCCTCGTCAATGCTTTCCGGAACCCAAAAGTTCGTCTACGTCAGCCGGCCCTTGGTAGAGCCACCCGAGTCGCCCCCAACGCCCTTCTTGATCTCGTGCTCCTCGTCGTTGTACTTGTCCCGGACCTTCGAGGTTTTCGTGCTGAAGTCGTCGATCAACTCGTGGAGCTTCTTGATGATGCCCTCGATCTTGGTCTTCATTTCGGTCGAAGCCCCGTGGAGATTCTTGGCCTCCTGGAACACAACTTCTCCACCAGTCTGGCCGAAGGCGTGTTCCGGAATTGCCGTGTCGTACTTCGACGTGTTGCCGGCCTTGTCCATGTCGTCCAGCAACCGCCAGAGCTTCCGGATGACCTCATCCATCTCGCTCAGATCAACCCGCATACCGTTACTCATACCCCGTTGTCCTCTCCCCTGTTTCTCAAGTTGTCAGCACCCACTCGGTGCCCGCGCCAAGCCATCGCCGTCATCGCCCAGACCCGCTAAACGGCCCGACGGGCCCGGCCAACCCGCTTACTACGCCAGTCCCGCACAGCCACCCCACCCCCCGCAACCACAAGCGCAAGCGCAACTCCCGTACCCAGCACATAGATAGCCACCCGGCGCTCCCGCTCCGCCTCGCTCTCCCCCATGGTCACAGCCATCGGGACGACCTTGCCCACTCCAGCCGCAACCGGCGGATCCGGCTCAGGAGACTCACCCGGCGTCGTCTCCTCCGACAGCGCGGCGACCGGGTCGACGACGCCCCATCCGATGAAGGGGTTGGCCTTGCGGCCCGGGCGCTGGGCGGTTTCTTCGATTCGGGTGGCGATCTGGGCCGCGGTCCACTCCGGGTACTTCTGCTTCAACAGTGCCGCGACTCCAGCGACATACGGCGCCGCGAAGCTCGTGCCGTCCGCCGTGCACTGGCCGTCGAGGGGGACCGTGGACACCATGCTGACGCCGGGTGCCGCGACGTCCACGAAGTTGCCCGACTGTGAGAAGACGGCGCGTTCGTCGTTGCGGTCGGAGGCCGCCACCGCCAGGACGCCGTCGTAGGCGGCGGGGTAGGTGTTCGCGAGCTTGCCGTCGGCTCCGTCGTTACCTGCGGCTGCCACGATCAGGGCGCCCGCCTTCACCGCGTCCGCCACGGCGGCCGCGAGTGTGGGGTCGTCCTTCTTGTTCTGGGTGTCCGAGGAGATGTTGATGATCTTCGCGTCCTGGGCGACCGCGTATCGGATCGCGTCGGCCATGGTCCCCGCGTTGCCCTGCTTCTCCTGTCCGCCCGTGTAACGGAGCGAGAGAATCTTGGCGTCCTTGGCGATGCCCACGAAACCCGTGCCCTTGAGCGGGCGGGCCGCGATGATGCCCGCGACCCGGGTGCCGTGCCCCTCGATGTCCTTGGTGGGGGCGCCGTCGACGAAGGTCTTGCTGCCCGAGGCCACGGCTTTGGTCAGTTGACTGTTGGAGGCGTCGACCCCGGTGTCGATCACCGCGACCGTGACGTCCTTGCCCGTCGCCTGTCCCCACAGCTGGTCCAGCAGGATCCGCTGGAGCGACCACGGCGTGGACTTGATGACATTGCCGCCGAAGACGCATTCCGAGCTGTCCGCCAGGCCGAAATTCGTGTCGGCCGAGACGGTGCCGCTCGAACCAGTCGAACCAGGAGCGCCCGCAGCCGCGTCCGCGAATGCCGGCGGCGTCGACGCGCAGAGGATCCCGGTCACCGCAAGCACGCCAAAAACCCGCTGCAGTGCGCGGGTTCCACTGTTACGGCTGCGCGAGCGGGCTGTCCGGCCCTTCACGTTCAGGCCCCCCATGTTCAGGCCCCCAGGGCTTCCTTGCTTCTCTCGAAGCTGGGCCAAGTGTGTGTGACGGATGTAGCGATAGGTGTGAAGATTTGCAGGATTTGCTGCGAACGGCTTCACAGGAGCTGTTCGCGATCCCGCAGAAGTTGCGTACGACCCCGAAGCAGAGGTCGGCCCAGCGGACGCCATCACGTCAGCTGGGCCGATTCCCTTCACCTCATGTCCCTCGGGGCGCCGACGGGCTCAAGACCAGGTGTTGGCGTTGCTCTTCTCAGTGGCCTGGTAGTTCTCGGCCGCGCTCTGCAGAGCGGTGGAGATCTTCAGCAGGGTCGCGTGCAGGTCGGCGGCGGTCTTGTCCCACTCGCTCTGCTTGCGCTGGTAACCCTCCTGCGCCTCACCTTCCCAGGTGCTGGCAACGCGCTTGACGGCGGCCTCAAGGTCGTCCAGCTGCTGCTTGATGCGGCCGGCGGTCGACTTCACGTCCGTGGACGCGTTGGTGATCGTTGCGTAATTGACGAGGATCGACATCGTCATTCCCTTTCAGGAGGAAATCAAAGGAAGTCTGTGGAGATCAGTGATGATCAGCGAAGATCAGTCGTGATCGGGAAGGGCTGGAGCCTGATGGAGGCTGGAGCACTCGGACAGAGCCGAAGCACCCAGGACCAAGCGGCTCGATCAGCCGAAGTCCGACATGATCTTGCTGATCTCGGAGTTCTGCTGCTCTTCCGACGCGGAGTAGTTGCTCCGCGTGGAGTCCACGGCTTCCTTGATGTCGTTGAGGATGTCGCTCATCTTCTTCGCGTCCGCGTTCCAGCGGTCCTGCAGCTGGCGGTACGACTGCGCCGCCTGGCCCTTCCAGCCGCCGGCGATCTGGTCGATCACTCCGTTGAGTCGGCGGATCTCGCCCTGCAGCTGACCGTTGGCGGTGTTGATGTCACCGGAGAGCTTGGTGAGTTCGTCCTCTGTTACCCGGAATTGGCCGGCCATGTTGAACCTTCCCCCATGTCGTCGTTGATCCGGGAAACCTGCACTGGTGCCCGGAGAAGCTTCGCACCGTTGAGCGCTGCAAACACTCTATCGTCAGCCTGCCACTGGACCACAGGCACGGCCAATCAGTTACACGGCTCACACACTTGAGCGATCATCTTGTGACTCACGCGCCGTCTTACTGTCAAGTACGCCTGGCCACAACCCCGTTGGCGGGTCACTGGCTCTGTTCCTGCGACGCGCTGCCGGTGTCCAGAGTGGGCCCCTTCGGGATGAATGCCGCCCACGTCTGCGGCACGATCGCGGGCTTGGAGACGTCCTCGTACCCCAGCCGCGTACGGGCCTTGTCCGTCTCGCTCGCGTCACCGCCCGAAGCGCCCGACGACGAGCCGCCGCCCTTCGCCGCGCTGTCGTTGCTCTTCGGCAGCGCGTACCGCAGGCCCGTGTCCGTCAGCAGGTACTGCGCACCACCGCCCTGGGCGGTACCGGCGATCTCCGTGAAGAGGAGGCCCGACCCGGACGAGACGTAGGCGCTCAGCGAGTCGGCGACGATCCGCTTCGGGTACGCCGTCCCGGCCCAGGCGGCGAGCTGCGGCTTGTTGTCCGGGCCGATGGTGCCGTCGTAGACGCTGCACGAGGTGGTACGGGCCTCGCCGTTCGCCGAGGCCGCGGGGTTGGCCTGCTGCGGAACGGTCAGGGGCCAGCCCTGGTCGGCGTAGAAGCGGTTCGCCTCGCCGTCGTTGGCCTGGGCGATGGTCTGGGTGTCGACCTGGATGTCCTCGATCCGGTCCGTCCCGTACGCCGTCTGCGCGGAGGGCGACGCCTTGAGCAGGGCGGCGACGAAGGGTGTGATGGCGGCGACCTGGTCCTTGAGGACGACGTAGTACTGGTCGCCCTGAGCGTCCGGCGCCTTGAGCACCCGGCCCACCCTGCTCGCCTCGTCGGGCAGGCCCTGGACCGAGGTCGTGGCGCCGACGGACGGGACCTTCGGGAAGGTGATGACCCCACCCTCGTTGAGCGTGCGCAGCCACTCGCGGCTCACGGGTTGCGGCTGGGCGTCCCGGCCGACGACCGCGGCACGCAACTGCGCCATGGTGGGCTTGTCGAGACCCGCCTTGTCGCCCAGCAGGAAGAGCATGCCCTTGCCGTCGACCAGGAATTCCCGTCCGGTCTGGCGGTCGGTGACGTACAGGATCTTGCTGGCGTCGACCTTCCCCGAGTTCTGGAGCGACTTGGCGTCCTCGGCGTCGAAGACGAAGACGGCACGGTCGATGGCGCCGGCCGATCCGGTCGCCGGCCGCTCGCACACCGCCCAGGTCTTCGTCTCCTGCGCGTCCTCCTTGGACGGCAGCCGGTCCGGGGCGTAGGGGATGCCGATCGTCGCGCCGTGCCGGATGCCGCTCTTGTCGATCTCCTTGCCGGGGACCTCAAGGACGGTGCCCTTGCCCTTGTCGAGGAGGAGCTTGGCGGAGGCGTAGTTGAGGACGGGGTGGAGGACCTTCTCCACCTTGCTGTCCTTGGGGTCCGGGTCGAGGACCACGTACCGCGTCGTGGAGTCGCTGTCGACGATGATGTACTCGCCCGGGGTGTCCCAGCCCTTGGGCGCCGTGGGCTTGATGACGCCCCAGGCGAGGAAGCCGAGCACCAGTACCAGGCCGACACCGAGGCTGGGCATCACCGTACGAATGGGACGCGGCGAGCCTTCCTCGGAGCCTCCCGGCGACGGCGCCAGGAACGCCGCGACGGTGCGCTTGCGAGCGAACGTGTAGGCGGCGAGCTCGTCCTGACGCTTTGCCATGGTCCCCGTATCTCCCGTTGTGTGATGCTCGATTGCTCGATCGCGGTATGAGAGGCGATCGCGTTCCGTGAGGCCGCTGCGGGCCGCGCGGCCACGTGCGCCGCGCAGGCCCCTACTATGCCCTGCGTCGCCGTACGGCGATTCATCAGGTGGGCGGCCGCCCCCGCATCTTCACAGAGCTTCACGACAGCGCTCCACCATGCGGGGCCGGTCCGTGACACTCTGGCCACCTGGGGTTTCGGTGTCCCCTGTGTCGCCTCGCGTTCGGCAGCGGGTACCGTGAGCCACTCGCATGGATGTTGTGGGCCATCGGTGCCCCTGGCCCGTCGACGGGATCCCGGACAACGGAATCCGTCCGACGAACGGCCAATACTTCGCGAAAGGGATGTCCCGGGGGATGACCAGCGCTACGAGCACTCGGCGCGGACGCCGCGCACAGCAGCAACAGGGAGGGCCGAACGGCAGACGTACGCCGGCCCCCCAGGCCGCCCCCGTCACCGCTTCGCCGCGCACGCTGCCCCGCCCCGGTGGGCTGGGCCCGGTGCGGCTGCAGCAACTCATCCTGGTGGAGCTCGCGGCGGCGGTCATGCTGGCCGCCTGGGCCTCCGACCAGTCATGGCTGCTGGTCCCGGCCGGTGTCGTGGCGGCGCTGCTGCTCCTCCTCGCCGTGCTGCGCCGCGGCCGCCGTCCGCTGCCCGAGTGGTACGAGACGACGCGTGCCCTGCGGCAGCGCCGGCGCGATGCCAAGACGCCCGTGCCGCCGGGGACGGACGCGATGCTGGCCCCGGTCGTGGAGTGCGACCCCGCCCTGCGGACGTACAGCTTCGTGTCCCGTGACGACCGTTCGATCGGCCTGATCGGCGACGGCACCTTCCTGACCGCCGTGCTCTTCGTGCAGCCGGGCGACGAGCCGCTGCGCCCCGCGGCCGCCGGACGGCAGCTGCCGCTGCGGCTGATCCAGGACGCCCTGGAGGTCGACGGGATCCGGCTGGCCTCCGTGCAGGTCGTGCAGCACACGCAGCCGGCGCCCGCGCCGCATCTGCCGCAGCAGTCGCTGGCCGCGCGGTCGTACGGCCCCCTTCAGGCGCAGGCCGGTTCTCCCGCGCTGCGGCTCACCTGGGTCGCCCTCAAGCTCGACCCGGAGCTGTGCCCGGAGGCCGTCCAGGCCCGCGGTGACGGCGTGCCCGGTGCGCAGCGTGCGCTGCTGCGGGTGGCCGACCAGCTGGCGAGCCGGCTGGCCGGGGCCGGCTTCAAGGCGACCATCCTGGACGAGACCGAGCTAGTGCACGCCCTCGCGACCTCCAGCTGTCTGAACCCGCGCGCCAACGCGCAGCACGGCCAGGACGGCCGGACCCAGCGCCGTACCGTCGAGGCGGTGCGGACCTGGCGCGTGGACGACCGCTGGCACACAACGTACTGGGTGTCCCGCTGGCCGCAGTTGGGCACCGGCGGTGTGGCGCTGCCCGAGTTGGTGACGAGGTTCACCTCGCTGCCGGTGCTCGCTACGACGTTCAGCATGACTCTGAGCAAGGCCGGCAACCGGGGTGTCTCGCTCACCGGGCACGTCCGGGTCACCGCCCGTGGTGACAGCGAACTCGGTCAGGTGGGGCGCGAGTTGGAGCGGGCCGCGAGTGCCGCGAAGGTCGGCCTCGTCCGTCTCGACCGGGAGCAGGTCCCCGGAGCTCTCGCCACTCTGCCGCTCGGAGGTACGTACTGATGTCCTTCCCCGCCCAGACCATGCCCCCGGGACAGCAGGGCCGGAACCCCGGACGCACGCCCGCGCACGTGGCCTCGCCCACCGACACCGGCATGATCCCGATCATCCGGCAGCCGGAGACCCCGCAGCAGCAACGCCGTATCTTCAGCCCGGGCTTCGGGTTGCGCGGGCCGCGCCGGAACCGGCATGTGGTCACCGCCGACGAGCTCTCGGCGATGAGCATGCCGATCGGTGACGACGGCGTGATCATCGGCACCGACCCGGAGTCGCAGCCGGCCGTGCTCGGTCTGTCCCGTCCGACCGCGTTCGACGTCGTCCTCGTGGGTGGTCTGTGGCTCGCCCAGATGCTGGCGTTGCGGGCCGCCGCGACCGGGGCGCGCGTCGGTGTCGAGACCGGCCGTCCGCAGGCCTGGCAGCAGTTGGCCCAGGCGGCCGGCGGCGGCCAGCAGTGTGTGACGGTCTACCCGGTGGGCCGGGTGCCCGCGCAGGGACCGTCGGTGTCGAGTCCGGTCGTACTGATCCGGGACTGCGGTATCCGCCCGCCACGCGGACGGGTGACGTCCGTGCCGTGGCAGGCCGTGGTGACGGTACTGCCCTTCGTCAGTGAGCACGCGCCCCGTTGGCTGGCCCAGGCCCATCTGGTCGGGATCCAGCGCATCTCGCCGTACGAGACCGAAGTGGTGAAGGACACGCTGGGTGTTCCCGAGGAGCATCTCCAGCACCTTCCGACCCTTCACGACGGCGTCGCCCTGTGGTGCACTCGCAAGCACCACAAGTTCGTCATGACCGAACCCACGGACGCGGAGACGGGTCTGCTCGGCGTGGCCCGCCGTATGGACTGACGAGTTCGGCCCGCCGTACGGGCTGACGGGTCGTCGTCTCCCGTGGCGGGAGCGGACAAGTCGCACCCATCGGGCGTTTCCGTCCGCGCCCATGGGGGCTTTTCCGTCCCGCCATGCGAGTGATTAGGCTTCTGGTGGTGCGGTGACGATCGCAGTCGCGTGGGACTCGCCACTCGGTCCGCCCGACCGCGACGACGACCAGCTCAGCAGCAGTGGCTGACCAGGAGGCAAGCAGTGAACAGGGATCGGTCCGAGTACAACGGCGGGAGCCATACCTCGGACGGGGACGATCACGAGGTGGATCTCACCGGTGAGTTCGAAATCGTCTACACACCTCCCGCCTGGTACGCCCAAGGCACGCAGTCCGGTTCCGCGGAAAGCGGACAGCCGGACTCCGCCCAGACATCGCCACCACCACCGACCGGTCCACCCCTAGGGTCGCCCACCGGTCCGCCGGGTGGCCCCGCACAGCAGGGGCCGCACACGCCCGCACCGGCGCAGACGCCCCCACAGGGTGTCCCGCAGCCGCCCGCGCAGCACACCCCGGCCCAGGGCACGCCCGGCGCCGACCAGCAGGGCCCCGGCACGGGTGGCTACGGCTTCCCGCAGCAGCAGTCCGCGCCGGGTGCCCCCGCGGCCGGCGGCGCGGTGCCCGGCGGATACGGCTATCCCCAGCAGTCCGGCGCCGGTGCGCCGCAGCCGGGGCAGGACACGTCGGGTGGCTTCGGCGTGCCTCAGCCCGGTCAGGACACCTCCGGCGGTTTCGGGGTGCCCCAGCAGCACACGCCCGCCCAGCAGCCCGCTCCGGTCCAGCCCCCCGCCGCACCTCAGCAGCCCGCTCCGGTCCAGCATCCCGTCGTACCGCAGCAGCACACCCCCGCCCAGCCGCCGGCCGCGCCTCAGCAGCACTCCCCTGCCGCTCAGTCGCCCGCCGCGCCGGGCTTCCCCGTGCTGCGCCCGGTCGGTGACGAGGACCAGGCCGGTCAAGCCCCGACGCCGCCCCCGCCCCCGAGCGCGACCCCGGCGGCCGGTGTCCCTGCGGCGGCCGCACCCGAACAGCCCGCCCCCGCGCAGCCCGCGGCGGAGGAGCCGGAAGTCGAGCTCAACCACGCGGCGGCCGACGCCGAGGCGGCCCTGTTGTTCGGCGGTGGCGACGACGACGAGCCGGAGGCACGGCAGGACGACGAGGCGGAGTCCGCCGACGTCGCCGCGTCCGTGACCGGCGCGGAGGGCGACGAGCCGACCCAGGACCGGCCCGACGCGGACTCCTCCGCGCAGCCCGACCCCCAGGCCGCACCGGCGACGCCGGAAGCCCAGCCCGAGGCACCGGCGGAGCCGGAGGCACAGACCCCGCCGACGCCGGCCCCCGCTGCCCCCGCGCAGCCGCCGGCCGCTCAGGCACTGCCGCCTCAGCAGCCGCAGGCCCAGCACCCCGCTCCGCCCCAGGCCAACCAGGCCCTGCCCCCGCTGCCGCAGGGCTTCGTCCCGGCGAACCCCGCGCACGGGGTACCGCAGCAGGGCGGTCAGCCGGACCCGCAGGCCGCGGCCGCCGCACAGGCCGCCGCCGCGCAGGCCGGCGGATACGGCTACCCGCAGCAGCCGCCCGCCCAGCAGCCCGTCCACCCCGGGCAGCAGCCCCCGCAGCAGGGCGCGTTCGGCCCGGCCCAGCAGGCCGGCTACCCGGCGCAGCAGCAGCCCGGGCACCCGGCGGCGCAGGGCGGACAGCCCGCACCGGTCGATCCGCGGCAGGCGGGCCAGCCCGCACCTCCGCAGGGCGCTCAGCCGCACGCCGCCGGTTACGGCTACCCGCAGCAGGCTCCTCAGCCCGGGCAGCCGCAGGGTGTCCAGCCGCCCGCCGGTTACGGCTACCCGCAGCAGGCACCGGCCCAGCCGCAGCCCGGTTACGGCTACCCGCCCCAGCAGGCACCGCAGCAGGCCGGTTACGGCTACCCGCAGCAGGCACCGCAACAGGCCCCGCAGCAGCACGCACCCCAGCAGCCGACGCCCCAGCAGCAGCCTCCGGCCCAGCCCGAGCAGCAGGCTCCGCAGCAGCACGCGCCTCAGCAACCGGCGCCTCAGCAGCCCGCACCGCAGCAGCAGCCCCAGCAGAACCCCGCCGCCTACGGCAATCAGGGCAACCAGGGCAACCAGGGCTGGAGTGCCCCGCCCGGTCCGCAGGCCGGCCCCGGCGCTCCCCAGCAGCAGCAAGCCGCGCCCGGCACGCCGCTCGGCTACAACGCCGCAGTGGAGCTGTCGTCGGACCGGCTGCTGCGCAACCAGCCGAAGGCCCGCAAGAACAACCAGGGCCCGTCCCGCTTCAAGCTCGGCGCCAAGAAGGAACTGGCGGAGCGGGAGCGGAAGCTGGGGCTCATCCGCACACCGGTGATGTCCTGCTACCGGATCGCGGTGATCAGCCTCAAGGGCGGCGTCGGCAAGACCACGACGACGATGGCGCTCGGCGCCACGCTCGCCAGTGAGCGGCAGGACAAGATCCTGGCGATCGACGCCAACCCGGACGCCGGCACCCTCGGCCGCCGCGTGCGGCGTGAGACGGGCGCGACCATCCGCGACCTGGTGCAGGCGATCCCGCAGCTCAACAGCTACATGGACATCCGCCGCTTCACCTCGCAGGCGCCCTCGGGCCTGGAGATCATCGCCAACGACGTGGACCCGGCGGTCTCCACCACCTTCAACGACCAGGACTATCGCAGCGCGCTCGACGTGCTGGGCCGCCAGTACCCGATCATCCTCACGGACTCGGGCACCGGTCTGCTCTACAGCGCGATGCGCGGAGTGCTGGATCTGGCCCATCAGTTGATCATCATCTCGACCCCCTCGGTGGACGGTGCGAGCAGCGCCTCGACGACGCTCGACTGGCTGTCGGCGAACGGGTTCGCCGATCTCGTCCAGCGGTCGATCACCGTGATCTCGGGTGTCCGCGAGACGGGCAAGATGATCAAGGTCGAGGACATCGTCGCGCACTTCGAGACCCGGTGCCGCGGTGTCGTCGTGATCCCCTTCGACGAGCACCTCGCGGCGGGCGCCGAGGTCGACCTCGAAATGATGCGTCCCAAGACCCGCGAGGCCTACTTCGACCTCGCGTCCGTCATCGCCGAGGACATCGCCGGTACCCAGCAGGGCTTCGGCAACCCGAACATGCAGTACCAGCAGCCTCAGCAGGGGTACCCGCCGCAGCAGCACCCGCAGCAGCAGCCCCAGCAGCCCTACGCCCAGCCCGGTGGCACCCCGCAGCCGGGTCAGGGCTGGGGTCAGGCCCCGCAGCAGCCCGCTCCGGGCCAGGACTGGCAGCAGCAGGCGCCGCCCCAGGACCCGCAGCAGCACCCACAGCAGCAGTATCCGCAGCAGGGTGCCGTACCGCCGGGCTGGACGCAGCAGTAGCGCGTGGACGACGCCGAAGGGCGGCCGG
>NZ_JBHYJA010000055.1:61257-71564 GCF_042740355.1 Streptomyces sp. NPDC059010 | reverse complement strand
CCGGCCGAACTGCTCCCGCTGGCCCACGTACTCCACGGTCCGCTCCAGCGCCCGGGGGGGGGGGGCCCCCCCCGCCCCCCCCCGCGGGGGGGGGGGGCGGGGGGCCCCCCCCGCGCCGGGCGCGGGGGCGGCCCCGCCCCGCCCCCCCCCCCCTCACCGTCGTAGAACTGCCAAGAAATGGCAGGAAAAACCAAGAACTGCGCGTCAGAACAGCCGCAGCTTGTCGTCCTCGATCCCCCGCATCGCGTCATAGTCCAGAACCTGGCACCCGATGCCCCGGTCCGTCGCGAGGACCCGGGCCTGCGGCTTGATCTCCTGGGCGGCGAAGATGCCCCGCACCGGCGCGAGATGGGGATCGCGGTTCAGCAGGTCCAGGTAGCGGGTGAGCTGCTCGACGCCGTCGATCTCGCCGCGCCGCTTGATCTCGACCGCGACCGTCTGGCCCTCGGCGTCCCGGCACAGGATGTCCACCGGCCCGATGGCCGTCATGTATTCGCGCCGGATGAGGGTGTAGCCCTCGCCGAGCGTTTCGATGCGGTCGGCGAGGAGCTCCTGGAGGTGCGCTTCCACGCCGTCCTTGATCAGGCCAGGATCCACGCCGAGTTCGTGCGAGGAGTCATGGAGGACCTCCTCCATTGTGATGATCAGCTTCTCGCCCGCTTTGTTGGTGACCGTCCAGACATCCTGCTGCTCGCCGTCACCCTCCTTCAGGGTGCACGGCGGCGACATCCAGTTCAGGGGCTTGTAGGCCCGGTCGTCGGCGTGGATCGAGACGCTGCCGTCCGCCTTGACCAGGATCAGACGGGGCGCCGAGGGCAGGTGGGCGGTGAGCCGGCCCGCGTAGTCGACGGAGCATCGGGCAATGACGAGACGCATGGTCGGCAACGCTACTCGACGGGTCACGGTGGACGCGATTCGCCCCGGGGGAGTCCGTATGACCCCGGACTGCCCCTGTTCATTTCTGGCCGATTGTGTGCCTAACGAGGACCGCCCATGTACCCATTCTCCTGGTGCCGTCACCGTCTGTTGCCTACCGTATTAAACGGGAGGTCGCGAGGCGTGTACGCAGAGTGTCCGGTATCGCGAACTCCCTTATCTGTCCGGCAACCCCTGATGTTCCGGGGGTGCGAGAGGAGAACCCATGTCGCTCGACGTCTCACCGGCCCTACTCGAACAGGCCGAGCGAGGCGAGGTCGACGAAGCAGCCTTCGTCGACTGCGTCCGGACCTCCCTGCCCTATGCATGGGAGATGATCAGCTCCCTGGTGGCCCAGCTGAAGGTCGACGGCGGACAGTTCGCCGACAACCAGACGCCCCCGCCGGACGAGCAGGCACGCGGCCAGCTGCTGCGTGCGCTTGCCAGTGACGCGATACGCGGCGCGCTGCAGCGGCACTTCGGGGTGCGACTGGCCTTCCAGAACTGCCACCGGGTAGCGGTGTTCCCGCTTGACGTCTCGGTCGAGGAGACGCACGCCCGCTTCACGTCGGTCCGCAGTCAGGTGCTGAACCAGTCCCCGGAGTTCAGGGACTGCTGACGCAGTGAGTCGCTTGCTTGCCGCTCCTTACGCGGGAGGTGCAATCAGTAGTGGGGCGGCAAGCCCTTCCGGCGGCCAGGGCGTTCAGCCATGAAGCAGCGGTCCATGGAGGTTCAGCCGAGGTGCGGCAGTACTTCGGCGCCCAGGCGCCGTACGTTCTCCTCGGTGGCCGCCAGGTCGCCCGAGCCCTCGACCAGCAGGGCGAAGCGGGAGATGCCCGTCCGTTCGCTGGTCGCCGCCAGGCGGTCGGCGCACAGGCGAGGGGTGCCCACCGGGTGCAGCCCGCAGAGCAGTTCCGTGTAGGCGAGCGGGTCGCGCATCACACGGTGGCGGCCGTCCACGGTGACATGGGCCTCCAGGCCCTGCCGGAGCCAGCCCGGCATCGCCTTCGTCAGGGACTCGACCGCGTCCGTGCGCCGGTCCGCGATCTGGCAGACGCCGGCCGACACATGGGCCGCGTCCCGGATCTCGTCCGCCGGCCGCCCGGCCGCGCGGGCGTGCTCCCGCCACAGGGCGACCATCTCGGCCTTCTCCTCGTCGCCCACATGCATCCCGAGCAGCATCGGCAGCCCGCGCTCGGCCGCCAGCCGCACGCTGCGCGGTGAGGTGCAGGCGACGACGACCTCGGGCCCCTCGGCGTCCGTGAGGCACTCCGACGGCCTTGGTACGACGGGGACTTCACGGAAGTCGAACCGCTCGCCGGCGGCCGCGACCGAGGGTTGGCGCAGCCAGCTCAGCAACAGATCGAGTGATTCCGGGAACCCCTCCTCGTACGCCTTCAGGCCCTGGCCGAACACCTCCAGATCGACCCATGGCCCCCCGCGCCCCACGCCCAGCGAGAACCGCCCGCCGGAGGTGATGTGCAGCAGCGCGGCCTGTTCGCCGACGGCCACCGGATGGGCCGTGGGCAGCACGGTGACCGCCGTGCCGACCCGCAGCCGACTGGTGCGGCCCAGCAGCAACGCGGCCAGGGTGATCGCGGACGGACAGGTGCCGTACGGCACGAAGTGGTGCTCGGCCAGCCAGACGGCGTCGAGCCCCGCCTCCTCCGCGACCTCGGCCGATCGGACCGCCCGGTGCAGCGCCTCCCCGTCGCCCTGTCCCGGGAACCGGGCCGCCAACACGAAACTTCCTACGCGCATCGCTCTTCCTGCTTCCTTGGCTCCGACGCGGAGCTCCCCCACACCCGGCATAACCGTCTGACACGTGCCTAGGACACGGCCTGGCGAAGAGATTTGCGGATTGTCTGCAGAATGGATCATCGGCGTGAGGGACTTGTGGGGGTTGGTCCCGTACGGATACCCCTGTCCGCGCCGCGTAGGCTGGACATGACCCGTGCATCCTGTATAGCCCCGTGAGGTGTTCCGTGTCCCCGCGTCGTAACCGACCCAACGGCCCCAAGGGCGCCGCCTCGTCCGGAGGCGGTGCCGAGGACGACCGTTCCGGCCGTTACGGCGGCTGGCAGTCCTCCGAGAGCTGGGGCGGGGAGAACTGGAACGTACGGCATGTGGCCGGGGCGAGCGCGCAGGGCAAGACGTACCGCTGCCCGGGCTGCGACCAGATGATCCCGGACGGCGTCCCGCACGTCGTCGCCTGGCCGGACCACGCGGGCGTCGACGACCGCCGCCACTGGCACAAGGCGTGCTGGAACGCCAAGGACCGCCGCACCACGCGGGTGCAGCGGTCCCGTAACGCGCCGAGGTTCTGAACGAGGGCTACACGTCCCGCTTCTCCAGCAGGAAGTAGGCGCCGGCGAACACGGCGGCCGTGATGGCGAGCATGATCCACAGCGGGTCCCAGCCGGACGGGCCGGACTGGGAGAGGGACTGGGCGTAGAAGACGCTGAGCTGGTTCGGGATGGAGTACTCGAACAGGGCCTGCTGGAGGTCCTTGAGCGACTCCGAGAACATGAACAGCGCGATGACCAGCGGGGCCAGCAGCACACCGATCATGATCGTGATCGCGCCCGCCGAGTGCCGGATGATCGAGCCGACGACGAGCGAGAGCAGGCCGAGCAGCGCGATGTAGAGCGAGATGCCGACCGTGCCCTTCAGCCACTCCGAGCCGGTGGGCTCACGCGCGTCCACCAGGGCCACGTCCGCGAGGGCGACGAGGACGGAGGACGCCAGCGTCACGACGAAGGCGACCGAGAAGAACACGATCGACTTCGCCACCAGCACCCGGCCGCGGCTCGGGCACGCGGTCATCGTGGTCCGGATCATGCCGGTGCCGTACTCCGAGGCCGTGGTCAGCACGCCCAGCGTGATGATGCACATGCTGCCGAGCAGCAGCCCGAAGAAGCCGAGGCCCAGCGGGCTCTCGCCTTCCAGGCCCCCCTCCCCGGAGTTGGCGGCGACCAGCGCGGCGGCCGCGAGGCCGATGCCGACGACGAGCAGCACGAACACGCCGAGCGTCCACATCGTGGAGCGCACCGACCGGATCTTCGTCCACTCCGAGGACAGCGCGTGCCCGAGATGCGTGCGCACCACGGGGATCGGCGAGGTGTAGGTGGGGTACGCCGGGCCGGGCGCCGCCTGCCAGTTCGGTGCGGCGCTCTGCGGCATCGGGGGCTGGGGCGTGCTCATCGGGCGTCCTCGGGCTTGGTCGTGGAGACAGGGGCGGACGGGGCGGCGGCGGGCTGTACCGGGGCCACGGGCGGCTGTGCGGGCGCCTGCTGGGGCGCGGGCGGCGCGGCGGCCGGCGGCGCGGTGGGCTGTCCCGGAGCCTGGCTCGGCGGCATCTGGGGCGCCTGCTGGGCGTACGGGTTGGCGGCACCCGCGCCCGGAGCGGCACCGGGCGCGCCGGGCGCACCGTACGGACCGGCGGGCGCCTGGCCCGGCGCGGCGAACGGCTGCCCGCCCTGCTCGGGCGGGGGCGGGGCGTACCAGCCGGGCTGGCCCTGACCCGGCACCGGCATCGGCGGCTGCGCGCCGGGCGGCAGCGGCTGCTGCAGCCCTTCCTTCTGGTCGATGGTCGAGCGGTAGTCGACGGCGCCCTGCGTCATCCGCATGTACGCCTCCTCCAGCGAGGCCTGGTGCGGCGACAGCTCCCACAGCCGTACGTCGGAGTCGTGCGCGATGTCGCTGATGCGGGGGAGCGGCAGCCCGGTCACCCGCAGCGCGCCGTCCTGCTCGGGCAGCACATGGCCGCCGGCCTCGGTGAGCGCGCCGGCCAGCTTCTCGCGCAGCTGCGGCTCGGTGTCGGGCGTGCGGACCCGGGCGAAGCCGGCGGAGTTCGCGGCGATGAAGTCCTTGACGCTCATGTCGGCGAGCAGCTGGCCGCGCCCGATGACGATGAGGTGGTCGGCGGTCAGTGCCATCTCGCTCATCAGGTGCGAGGAGACGAAGACGGTACGGCCCTCGGCCGCCAGCGACTTCATCAGGTTGCGCACCCAGAGGATGCCCTCGGGGTCGAGGCCGTTGACCGGCTCGTCGAACAGCAGCACCTGGGGGTCGCCGAGCAGCGCGGCGGCGATGCCGAGCCGCTGGCCCATGCCGAGCGAGAAGCCCTTGGAGCGCTTCCTGGCCACGTCCTGCAGACCGACCACGCCGAGCACCTCGTCCACCCGGCGGGACGGGATGCCGGACAGCTGGGCCAGGCTCAGCAGATGGTTGCGGGCCGCGCGGCCGCCGTGCACCGCCTTGGCGTCCAGCAGTGCGCCGACCTGGCGGGGGGCGTTGGGCAGCCTCCGGTAGGGGTAGCCGCCGATGGTGACGTGCCCCGCTGTCGGGTTGTCCAGTCCGAGGATCATCCGCATCGTCGTCGACTTGCCCGAGCCGTTGGGGCCCAGGAAGCCGGTGACGGAACCGGGCCGCACCTGGAAGGACAGGTTGTACACAGCGGTCTTGTCGCCATAGCGCTTGGTCAGGCCGACTGCTTCGATCATGCTCCGCACCCATCGAAAGGATCAGGACAGCAGGGCATACGCCCCCCGTAAGGGTTAGGAGGATACCGAGGCGCTGACGGTTCCACTCAAGGCCGAGTAAAAACTCGCACCGGCGCCCCTCCCGAGCCCCTCACTACGCGTCCCGTTTCCTGAGCGTGGCGTAACCGCCGACGATCGCCGCGAGGACCCAGAGGGCCATGATGCCGAGCCCGCCCCAGGGGCCGTACGGGGTGTCGTCGTCGACCGGCGTGACGACCTGCATGATCTTGCTGCCGGCCTGGTCCGGCAGATACCGGCCGATCTTCTCGGTGGCCGAGACATTGCCGAGGATGTTGGAGACCAGGAAGAAGAACGGCATCAGGATGCCCAGCGACAGCATCGGCGAGCGCAGCATCGCGGCGACGCCCATCGAGAACATCGCGATCAGCGTCATGTAGAGCCCGCCGCCGATCACCGCCCGCAGCACACCCGGGTCGCCGATCTGCGCCTTGTGCTCGCCGAGCATCGCCTGCCCGAGGAAGAAGGTGACGAAGCTGGTGGCCACTCCGACGACGAGCGCGAGACCGGTGGCCACCGCGATCTTGCTGAACAGGAAGGTGCCGCGCTGCGGCACGGCGGCCAGCGAGCTGCGGATCATGCCGGTGCTGTACTCGTTCGACACGACCAGCACCCCGAACACGATCATCGCCAGCTGACCGAGGCTCATCCCGGCGAAGCTGATGAACGTCGGATCGAAGGACAGCTGGTCCTGCCGGTCCATGGTGTCGAACTCGTTCTTCGACAGGGCCGAGATCAGCATGCCGAGCGCGATGGTGACCACCACGGCGAGGGAGAGCGTCCACACGGTGGAGGCGACGGACCTGATCTTGGTCCACTCGGAGCGGATGACCTGGGTGGCTGCCATGTTCAGCTCCTCCTCCAGCCGTCGCCCCACGGCTGTTGCCCCTCGGCCGGCGCCGGCGATGCCGAGGAGTGCGCGTGATACTCCACCGACTCCGCGGTCAGCTGCATGAACGCCTCCTCCAGCGAAGCCTGTTGCGGGCTCAGCTCATGCAGCACCACCCCGTGCCGCGCCGCCAGCTCCCCGATCTGCTCCGCCTTGCCGCCGTCGACCTCCAGCCGGCCGTTGCCCGTCTCCACGGCCGTGATCCCCGCCGTGTGCAGCACATCGAGCAGCCGCTCCCGCTGCGGGGTACGGATCCGGACGTACGACTTCGAGTTGCGCTGGATGAAGTCGGCCATGGTCGTGTCGGCGAGCAGCCGCCCCTGTCCGATGACGACGAGGTGGTCGGCGGTGAGCGCCATCTCGCTCATCAGATGCGAGGAGACGAAGACCGTACGGCCCTGCGCGGCAAGGGATTTCATCAGGTTGCGGATCCAGTGGATGCCCTCGGGATCGAGGCCGTTGACCGGCTCGTCGAACATCAGGATCCGCGGGTCGCCGAGCAGTGCGGCGGCGATGCCGAGCCGCTGGCCCATGCCCATCGAGAAGCCCTTGGTCTTCTTCCGCGCGACCGCCGTGAGCCCCACCGTCTCCAGCACCTCGCGCACCCGCCGCCGCGCGATACCGTTGCTCTGCGCCAGACACAGCAGATGGTTGTAGGCGCTGCGCCCGCCGTGCCAGGCCTTGGCCTCAAGCAGCGCGCCGATGTACGTCAGCGGGTCCTTGAGCTGGTCGTAGTGCTTGCCGTCGATGCGGACGTCGCCGGCGGTGGGGCGGTCGAGGCCGAGGATCATCCGCATCGTGGTGGACTTTCCCGCCCCGTTGGGACCGAGGAAGCCCGTGACCATGCCGGGTCTGACGCCGAAGGTGAGGTTGTTGACCGCCACCTTCTCGCCGTACCGCTTGGTCAGCCCCGCAAGCTCGATCATGCCGCCCACGCTAAAACGGGGCAAAGCCCTCTGCCACCCCAGTGGCAGAGGGCTTTGCAAAATTCAGCAGACGTGCGCCGGATCGTTACCGGGTCTGCTGGGCGGGCACCCCACGAGTGATCGGCTCGTCCTCGGCCGGCGTGCCGGCGGCGGCCACCGCGGCGCCCGTGAGGGTCGCCAGCATCTCGCGGACGTTCGTCAGCTGAGCGTTGATGCTGTCGCGGCGGTTGGTGAGAGCCGCGAGCTCGCGCTCGGATTCCGAACGGATGCGGTCGGCCTTGGCGTTGGCGTCGGCCACGATGTCCTCGGCCTGGCGCTGCGCCGTCTCCACCGTCTGACGGGCACGGCGCTCGGCGTCGGTGCGCAGCTTCTCGGCCTCCAGGCGCAGCTGCTCGGCGCGGTGCTCGATCTCGGCGAGACGCTTCTCGGCCTTGGCCTGACGGGACGCCAGGTCCCGCTCGGACTGCTCGCGGCGCTTGGCGAGGTTCGTCTCGAAGTCGGCGGCGGCCTGCGCGGCCTTGGCACGGGTCTCCTCGAAGAGGGCGTCGGCCTCCTCGCGCTTGGACTGCGCGTCCTTCTGCGCCTCGGCACGCAGCTGAGAGGCGTCGCTCTTGGCCTTCTCGACGATGCGAACGCCCTCGTCCTCGGCCTTGGCCTTGCGCTCCGCAGCGAACGATTCTGCGTCGTTGCGGACCTGCTGGGCCGCCGACTCGGCGAGCTCGCGGTGCTGCTCGGCGGCGCGGCGGGCCTCCTCGCGCAGATCCTTGGCCTCTTCTTCGGCGAGGCGGAGGATCTTCTCGACACGCGCGCCGAGACCGGCGTACGACGGCTCTGCGTCGGTTACCTGGGCCTGGGCGTTCTGCGTTTCGAGGTGGAGCTCCTCGATGCGCTTTTCCAGAGCAGTGATGCGGGCGAGAGCGCTGTCACGGTCGGAGACGAGCTTGGAGATCCGTTCGTCCACCTGAGCGCGGTCGTACCCACGCCGCACTAGCTCGAAGCCGTAGGGGGAAGTGTCGCTCATGGGGTTCCTGTCGAATGAGACCGGTGAGGTGATAAGTGGAATCCTAGGGGCCGAAGCGGTGTGTCATCGAGCGGATACGTGTTTGATCTGGAGAATGAGACCCCTTTTGAGTGGCTAACCGTCGGACGGCTTGCCAAAAACTTGGTCAAAGGCCCCAGGAGACACCCGAACGCGCACCCCCCGCTAGCCGTCTGACGACTTGCCACCCGATCGGGGTGCTCCGACTGTCGCACCCGCCTTGACTCCGCCATCCTTGCCGGCCGACGGTGCCTCGAAGGACTCCAGCGCCTCCAGGACGTCCTGGACCCGGGAGATCTCGGCGTTGATGTCCTCGCGGCGCCGCACCAGGACCTCCAGCTCGCGCTTGCCCTCCTCGACCGTGCGCCTGGCCTCGCGGATCGCCTCGGCCTTGAGCTCCTCGGCCTCCTTGATGAGGCTGGACCGCTTCTGCTCGGCCTCCTTCAGAAGCCCCTCGGCCTTCTTCACGGCGGCGATACGGACCTTGCCCGCCTCGGAGTTCGCCTCCGAGACCAGCTCCTTCGCCTTCGCCTGTGCCTTGGCCAGCTGCTCCTCGGCGGCCTTGATGAGGGCGTCGCAGCGGTCGCCGGCCGACTTCATCGTCTCGGAGGACTCCCGGCGGGCCCGCTCGTGCAGGTCCTCGATCTCGGTCGTGATGCGGTCGCGCAGCTCCTCCGCGCGCTCCCGGATCGAGGTGGCGTCCCGGCGGGCGCCGACGAGCAGCTCGTCCGCGTCCGTGCGCGCCTTCTCCACCATGGAGTTGCCCTCGACCGTCGCCTCGGCGACCAGCCGGTCGGCCTCCTTGCGGGCGGCGCCCACCATGGTGTCGGCCTGTCCCTCGGCGTCCGCGGTCGTCTTGTGCGCCTGCTGCTGCGCCTCGGTGAGCAGCTTGTCGGCCTCGGCCGTGGTCTCGGTGATGAGCTTGTCGACCTGTTCGGCCACGTCCTGGCGCCGTTTGCCGGCGTCCTTGCGGGCCTCGTCGAGGGTGCGCTCCGCCTCCTGGCGCGCGGTGGCGACCAGCCGCTCGGCCTCCGCCGCCGCCTCGGCCTTGACGCGCTCGGACTCGCTGCGGACCCGCTCGGCGTGCTGCTGGGCCGACCCCACGGTCTCGGCGGCCTCGGCGCGCAGCCGCTCCGCGTCCGACGAGGCGTCCCCGACCAGCTTCTCGGCCTTGGCGCGGGCCTCGGCACGCACCCGGTCGGCCTCGGCGACGGTCTCCGACTGGAGCCGCTCCGCCTCGCTGCGGGCCTCGGTGATGAGGGTGTCGGCCTGGGTCGCCGCGTCCGAACGGATCCGGTTGGCGTCCTCGCGGGCGTCCGCCCGGGTGCGGGACGCGGCCTGATCGGCCTCGGCGATCTTGTCGGAGGCCTCGGTGCGGATCCGCTGGGCGTACTCGGAGGCGTCCGACCGCAGCCGCTCGGCCTCGGCGATCGCCTCCCCGACGGTGCGCTCGGCGAGGGACTTGGCGGCCGCGGACTCCTCATTGGCCTCGCGCCGGACACGGCCGGCGTCCTCGCTGGCCCGCTCCCGCTCGGAGTAGGCGTCGGCGCGGACCCGGTCCGCCTCCTCCTGCGCCTCCCGGCGGGTACGGTCCGCCGCGTGCTCGGCGGCACTGCGCAGCCCGGTGATCTCCTCCTGGGCCTGCTCGTGCAGCCCGGTCACGGAGTCGCGGACCTGCTGGGCGTGCTGCTCGGCCGCCGACACCATCTCGGTGGCGCGCCGGTCGGCCTCCTCGACCAGCCGTACCGCCTCGGCCTGCGCCTCCTCCACCCGGCCCCGTGCCGCGGCCAGCAGCTCATCGCTCTGCTCGCGGGCCCGCTCGCGCTCCTGGTCGGCCTCCTGGCGGGCGGAGCCGAGGAGTTCCTCGGGCGGCCCCCGCCCCCCGGGGGGGCCCCCCCGGGGGGGGGGCCCCCGCGCCCCCCCCCCCCCGGGGGGGCGCCCCCCCCCCCCGCGCCCGCCCCCCCCCCCCCCCGCGC
>NZ_JBHYJA010000055.1:49528-61247 GCF_042740355.1 Streptomyces sp. NPDC059010 | reverse complement strand
TCGCGCTCCTGGTCGGCCTCCTGGGGGGCGGAGCCGGGGAGTCCCCCGGCCCCCCGGCGCCGCCGGGAGGCCTCCTCCTGGGCGGCGGCCAGCGTCTCGGACGCCTCCGTGGCGAGCCGCTCGGCCGCGGCCTGCGCCTCGGCGCGCACCCGGTCGGCGGTGTCCTGCGCCTCCGACTTCAGCCGCTCGGCCTCGGCCGCGGCCTCCGAACGCAGCCGTACGGCGACGGCCTCGCCCTCGGCCCGGGACGCGGACGCGTCCGAAGCGGCCTCGTTGCGCAGCCGGTCGGCCTCCTCCTCGGCCTGCTGCTGCAGCGTGCGGATCCGCTCGGCGGCCTCGGTGCGCAGCCGGTCGGTCTCCTCGGCGGCCTCGCGCCGGATGCGGGAGGCCTCCTCGCGGGCGTCGGTGAGCGCCTGCTCGGCCGACGCGAGCCGCTGCTCGGCCTCGGTGTGAAGGCGTGTGAGCTCCTCGGCGGCCTCGGTGCGGCGGGCCTCTATGGCCTGCTCGGTCTCCTCGTGCAGCTCGCGCGCGGCACGCTCGGCGTCGGCCTTGATGCCCTCGGCCTGCTCGACGACCTCCTCGCGGTGCCGCTCGGCCTCCTGCCGGGTGCGCTGGAGGGTCTCCTCGGCCTGGCGGCGCAGCGTGGTGGCCCGCTCGATGGCCTCGGTGCGGACCTTCTCGCTGTCCGCCGTGGCCTTCTGGCGCAGCTCGTCGGCGTCCTGCCGGGACTTGGCCAGCAGTTCCTCGGCGGTCTTGGCCGCCTCCTCGATCTGCTGGACGGCCTCCTTGCGGGCCTCCGCACGGATCTTCTCGCCCTCGGCGACCGCCTCGGAGCGCAGCTGCTCGGCCTCGCCGCGCAGCCGGCGGGCCTCCTCCTGCAGCTCGACCGTCTTGGCCCGGTACTCCTTGGTGTCGTCCTTCGCCGAGCCCTTGAGCTGTTCGGCGATGTCGTGCGCTTCGGCGCGCAGCCGGTCCGCCTCGGCCTCGGCCTCGGTGCGGATCCGCTCGGCCTCCTCGGCCGCGGCCTTGGTGGTGTTCTGCGCGTCCTCCTGCGCCTTGTTGAGGACGTCCTCGGCGGTCTTGGCAGCCTTGGACAGCTGGGTCGCGCTCTCCTCGGCGGTGATCGTGCGGGCCTTCTCGGCGGCCTCGGCGACGATCTTCTCGGCCTCGGCGCGCGCGTCGGCGACGACCTGCTCGGCGTCCGACTTGGTGGACTCGGCCTCCTTGGTGGCCTCGCTGACCAGCCGGGCGACCTGCTCCTTCGCCGTACGCATGCGCTGCTCGTTGGCCGACTCGGCGCTCGCCAGCGTCTTCTCGGCGGCCGTCGTGGCCTCGGCGACCAGCTTCTCGGCCTCGGACTGCGCCTTGCGCAGCGCCTCCTCGGCCTCCGCCATGCGCTGCTCGGCGGCGCGGCTGAGCTCGGTGGCTTGCCGACGGGCGGAGTCCGACTCGGTCACGGTGGAGCTGCGCAGCTGCTCCGCGTGGTCGGTGGCCTCCTGAGCCTGCGTGGACGCGGCGTTCAGCAGCCGCTCGGCGTCCGTACGGGCCCGGAGCAGGATCTGCTCGGCCTCCGCGCGGGCCTCCTCGGCCGCGCCGGTGAGGCGCTGGCGGGCCTCGCCGGTGAGCCGCTCGGCCTCGGCGCGCGCGGTCGCCATGGCCTGCTCGGCCTCGGCGCGCGACTCGTCGAGGAGCCGGCGGGCCTGGGACTCGGAACGGGCGCGCAGCTGCTCCGCCCACGCCACGTTCTCGTTGACGTGCGACTCGACGGTCTGGCGTCGCTCGGCCAGCTCCTGGTCCAGCTGCTGGCGGCGGTTGACCGCCTCCTGGTGCAGCTCGGCCTGCAGCCGGGCGGCGTTCTCCGCGTGCTCCTGGAGGATGCGCTGGGTCTGCGCGCGGGCCTGGCTGAGCTCGCGCTCGGCCTCCTGGCGCAGCTGGTCCGCCTGGACCTGCGCGTTCCGCAGCAGCTGCTCGGCCTGGTAGCCGATGTCGCCGCCGTCGAAAGCGGGCCGGGACATGATGGTCCGCCGCGCCTCGTGCAGCTTGGCGCGCAGCACCTCGACCTGGTAGCCGAGGTCCTCGGCGTGCTGGATCGCCTTCTCCCGCTCGGTCTTCAGCCGATCCATCTCGGCCTCGAACCGAGAGAGGTGGTCGACGTCAGCCGCCGGCTCTCGCTCCTGGCGTTCGTAGCCCCGCACTGCGCGGTCCCATCCGTCCCCTGGTCGCAAGTCTCTCCATACGAGCACCGTCCATCCGCCGAACGGGGCCCCCGGGGAATGGTGTCAGATCAACGGCGGAGCACGGGCTGTTGCCCCACCCTCGTCCCCCGAAACCCGGACCCCGGACATGGCGATCGCCCTGCAGGAAGCGGCGACCGCCCCCAACCCTACCGGCCCATATGTACGAGGGTCAGTGCTCAGGTGACTCAACAGGCGCCGAAGTGACCAGTTCTGTCAGTACGCCATGGCAATCCTTTGGGTGCAGGAAGGTGATTCGTGACCCCATGGAGCCGCGCCGGGGCTCTTCGTACAGAACGCGTACGCCCTTGTCCTTGATGTCGGCGGCGTCCCCGTCGACATCTGCCGTACCGAAAGCGATGTGGTGGACACCCTCGCCGTTCTTGTCGAGCCATTTCGCGACGGTGGAGTCGGGGCGCGTGGGCTCAAGGAGCTGCAGGTAGGAGGCGCCTCCGTCGGAGGTGTCGTTGATTTTGAGCATGGCCTCGCGGACGCCCTGCTCCTCGTTGACCTCGGAGTGGAACACCTCGAAGCCATAGGTGGCCCGGTAGAACTCGACGGTCTTGTCGAGATCGAAACAGGCGATTCCGATGTGGTCGATTCGCGTCAGCATGTTGTTCAGTGCAGCGCTCCCGAGGTGGTTACGCAACGTGCGCGCGATCACACCGACGGCCCGGTGACGGCACGGAGTGCCACTCAGTACATTCGAAGTAAACCCTCGTTCACTCCTCGGCTCTCCAGCTGGAAGGGGATCGCACCTCATGTCTTCTGGAACTACCTCTGTGATCGTCGCGGGCGCCCGTACGCCCATGGGACGGTTGCTCGGTTCACTGAAGTCCTTCTCCGGAGCCGATCTCGGTGGCTTCGCGATCAAGGCCGCCCTCGACCGTGCGGGGATCGGCGGCGACCAGGTGCAGTACGTGATCATGGGCCAGGTGCTGCAGGCCGGCGCCGGCCAGATCCCGGCGCGCCAGGCCGCGGTCAAGGCCGGCATCCCGATGAACGTCCCGGCGCTCACCGTCAACAAGGTCTGTCTGTCCGGCCTCGACGCCATCGCGCTCGCCGACCAGCTGATCCGCGCCGGCGAGTTCGACGTGATCGTCGCGGGCGGCCAGGAGTCCATGACCAACGCCCCGCACCTGCTGCCGAAGTCCCGCGAGGGCTTCAAGTACGGCGCGGTGCAGATGATCGACGCCATGGCGTACGACGGTCTGACGGACGCCTTCGAGAACATCGCCATGGGCGAGTCGACGGAGAAGCACAACACCCGCCTCGGCATTCGGCGCCCCGAGCAGGACGAGATCGCCGCCCTGTCGCACCAGCGTGCCGCCGCCGCGCAGAAGAACGGCCTCTTCGAGGCCGAGATCACCCCCATCGAGATCCCGCAGCGCAAGGGTGAGCCGGTCCTCTTCAGCAAGGACGAGGGCATCCGCGGCGAGACCACGGCGGAGTCGCTGGGCAAGCTGCGCCCGGCGTTCTCCAAGGAGGGCACGATCACGGCGGGCTCGGCGTCGCAGATCTCGGACGGCGCGGCCGCGGTCGTCGTCATGAGCAAGGCCAAGGCGCAGGAGCTCGGCCTGGAGTGGATCGCCGAGATCGGCGCGCACGGCAATGTCGCGGGCCCGGACAACAGCCTGCAGTCCCAGCCCTCCAACGCCATCCTGCACGCCCTGAAGAAGGAGGGCCTGGAGGTCTCCGACCTGGACCTGATCGAGATCAACGAGGCCTTCGCCGCCGTCGCGGTGCAGTCAATGAAGGACCTCGGCGTGTCCACGGAAAAGGTGAACGTCAACGGCGGAGCCATCGCCCTGGGTCACCCGATCGGCATGTCGGGCGCGCGCCTCGTACTGCATCTGGCCCTGGAGCTGAAGCGCCGGGGCGGCGGCGTCGGCGCGGCCGCGCTGTGCGGTGGCGGCGGGCAGGGTGACGCACTGATCGTGCGGGTACCCAAGGCCTGACCGGCTGTACGTGATCCTCGGAACGGAGCTGTGATGCAGGACGTCTCCACGCTGGTGTCCCAGGCCAGACAGGGGCGGCCGAGGGCGGTGGCCCGGCTGATCTCCCTGGTGGAGGGGGCGTCCCCGCAGCTGCGGGAGGTCATGGCGGCGCTGGCCCCGCTGACGGGCAACGCCTATGTGGTGGGGCTGACGGGATCGCCGGGTGTCGGCAAGTCGACATCCACGTCCGCTCTGGTGACCGCGTACCGCAAACAGGGCAAGCGGGTCGGCGTCCTGGCCGTCGACCCGTCCTCGCCCTTCTCGGGCGGCGCCCTGCTCGGCGACCGGGTGCGGATGTCGGACCACGCGTCCGACCCCGGTGTCTACATCCGCTCGATGGCGACGCGCGGCCACCTCGGCGGGCTGGCCTGGGCCGCCCCGCAGGCGATCCGTGTCCTGGACGCGGCCGGCTGCGACGTGATCCTGGTCGAGACGGTCGGCGTCGGCCAGTCGGAGGTGGAGATCGCCTCCCAGGCCGACACCTCCGTCGTCCTCCTCGCCCCCGGCATGGGCGACGGTATCCAGGCGGCGAAGGCCGGGATCCTGGAGATCGGCGACGTGTACGTCGTCAACAAGGCCGACCGCGACGGCGCCGACTCCACCGCCCGCGAGCTCAACCACATGCTCGGCCTCGGCGAGTCCCGCGGCCCCGGCGACTGGCGCCCGCCCATCGTCAAGACGGTCGCCGCCCGCGCCGAGGGCGTCGACGAGGTCCTGGAAGCCCTGGACAAGCACCGGGCCTGGATGGAGGAGCGCGGCGTCCTCACCGAACGCCGCCGGGCCCGCGCCGCCCGCGAGGTGGAGGCCATCGCCGTCACCGCCCTTCGCGAACGCATCGCCGACCTGCACGGCGACCGACGGCTCGGGGCACTGTCGGAGCGGATCGTCGCCGGGGAGCTGGATCCGTACCGGGCGGCGGACGAGCTGGTGGCGGGGCTGACCAAGGGCTGATGCGACTAGAGGGGTACGAAAACCTCGTACCCCTCACCCGACGGCTCGGATCAGTCGTCGTCGCGGTCGGCCTGACCGTCGCGGTCGTCGTGGTCCTGGGTGACCTTGCCGGTCTTGAGGTCGACCTTCCACTCGCCCTTGGTGGTCTCGACGCTCCAGGCCGCGGGGCCGTCGTCGTCCAGGTCGACGTCGGTGACGGTGCCCTTCGCCGCGGCGGCCTGTGCGGCCTCGCGGGCGTCGACGCTCGCGTCCTTCAGGGCGGCGAGGTCCTCGCGGCCGTCGTTGTCGTCATCGTCGTCGCGCTGGGCGCCGAGGACCTTGCCGTTGTCGGCGGAGACCCGGACGTCGTGGTCGGTGCCGTCGCCCTTGACGACGTTCACCTCCCAGGCGTTCGAGCCGTCGTCGTCCAGGTCGGCGGAGACGGCCGTGCCCGGCGTGTGCTTGAGCGCGGCCGCGATCGCGTCGGCGGCGGTCACCTTGGCGGCGCCGGTCGCGTCACGGACCTCGGTGGCGTCGTCGTCCCGGTCGTCGGCGGCGTCCTGCGCGTCGTCGTCCCGGTCGTCGGCGACCCGCACGTTCGAGTGCGGCTGCGTGGGCGCGCTCTCGTCGCCACCGACCGCGTACGCCGCGACGGTGCCGCCTCCGATCAGGGCAGCGGCGGCTACGGTGGCGATGACGATGTTGCGCTTCATGGGGTTCCCTCCCGGTTTGCTGCGATTGCTTCGACGTGGATCAATCTGCCGAACCGACGCTGAGGAGAACCTGAAACCCCCTGAAGAGATCTTCAGCTTCGCTTTGCGAACCTTTACGCATGCGCCCGCCCGTCACCCACCACCACCCTGCCCGAGACGCTTCGCGTCGCCCCTTTCGATTCTTGATCGTGGAGGACGAGAAGCGGCTGGCCCTGTCGCTCGCCAAGGGGCTGACGGCCGAGGGATACGCCGTGGACGTCGTCCACGACGGCAGGGAGGGGCTGTACCGGGCCTCGGAGGGGTCGTACGACCTCGTGATCCTCGACATCATGCTGCCCGGCATGAACGGCTACCGCGTCTGCGCCGCCCTGCGCGCCGCCGGGCACGACGTGCCGATCCTGATGCTCACCGCCAAGGACGGCGAGTACGACGAGGCCGAAGGGCTGGACACCGGCGCGGACGACTACCTCACCAAGCCGTTCTCCTACGTCGTCCTCGTCGCCCGCGTCAAGGCGCTGCTGCGGCGCGGCGGACAGGGCGCCGGGGCCTCTCCCGTGCATGTCCACGGTGATCTGAAGGTGGACACCGCCGCCCGTCGGGTCTTCCTCGGCGACGACGAGGTGACCCTCACCGCCAAGGAGTTCTCGGTCCTGGAGCAGCTGGTGCTGCGGGCCGGTGAGGTGGTGTCCAAGACGGAGATCCTGGACCACGTCTGGGACTTCGCGTACGACGGCGATCCGAACATCGTCGAGGTGTACATCAGCACCCTGCGCCGCAAGCTGCGCGCCGGGCTCATCCGGACGGTGCGCGGTGCCGGGTACCGGCTGGAGAGAGCGGAGACCTCGCGATGAGCGGCCGCCTGTTCGGCTCCGTCCGCTCCCGGGCGACGCTGGCCGCCACCCTCGTCGTCGCGGTGGCGCTGGTCGCGGCCGGGACCGCCGTGCTGCTGTCGCTGCGGTCCAACCTGATCGGGCAGGCCGGTACGCAGGCGGAACGCACCGCACGTGCCGTCGCGACGGACATCGCGCTCAAGCGGGCGGACGAGTCGCTGTCGGTGGACAACGACGAACCCGTCCAGGTCGTCGACGAGAACGGCAAGCTGCTCGCGGCCAGCGAGGATCTGGAGCGGATCAGCGGAACGGGCACCGACGCGGTGCGGCCGCAGCAGCAGCCGTCGCAGGGTGCGGCCTCGGGCGACTCCGGCGACTCGGACGACGAGGCCGACGACTCGGACGAGGCCTCCTCCCTCGAACCGGGCGAGATCAGCGAGCACACCACCTTCACCAACGGCACCGCCACGCTCGACGGCGAGACCGACGACCACCGCTTCGCCGCCGTCCATGTCGAGGTCGAGGGCCGGGGGCTCCTCACGGTGTACGCGGGTGCCCCCCTCTCCGCCGAGCAGGGCGCCGTCAACACCGCGCTCACCGTCATGCTGATCGGCTTCCCGCTGCTGCTCGCCGTGGTGGCCGGTGTCACCTGGCTGGTCACCCGGCGCGCCCTGCGCCCGGTCGAGGGCATCCGCGGCGAGATGGCCGCGATCACCGCGTCCGAGGACCTCGCGCGTCGCGTCCCGGTGCCGGACACCCACGACGAGGTCGCCCGCCTCGCGCTGACCACCAACGAGACGCTCGCGGCCCTGGAGACCTCCGTGGAACGCCAGCGCCGCTTCGTCGCCGACGCCTCCCACGAGCTGCGCAGCCCGATCGCGTCGCTGCGCACCCAGCTGGAAGTGGGCGCCGCGCACCCCGAGTTGCTGGACCTCGACGGCGCCGTGCAGGACACCGTACGGCTCCAGGGCCTTGCCGCCGACCTGCTGCTGCTCGCCCGTCTTGACGCGGGGGAGCGGCCCGGCGACACACGGCTCGACCTCGGCGCGCTGGCCCGGGAGGAGGCCGAGGGGCGGGTGAACGTGACGGTCGCGGCGGACGCCGTGACGGTGGCCGGGTCGCGCGGGCAGCTGGGGCGGGTGCTCACCAACCTGCTGGACAACGCCCAGCGGCATGCCCGCTCGGCGGTCACGGTGACCGTCCGGGAGGAAGGGGGCTGGGCCGTCGCGGCCGTCGCGGACGACGGGGACGGGGTGGCCGAGGCCGACCGGGAACGGATCTTCGGGCGGTTCGTCCGGCTCGACGAGGCCCGCAGCCGCGACGACGGCGGTGCCGGGCTGGGCCTGGCCATCGCCCGCGACGTCGCCGTACGGCACGGCGGCACGCTCACCGTGGGCCCGGCGCCGGCGGGCGGAGCCCGGTTCGAACTCCGCCTGCCGCAGGCCCGCTAGCCGCCGGATCCGCGCGGTTTACGGGCGGCCGCGCTGGCCGCGGAGGTGTTCCGCGATCGGCTTGAGGCCCTTGTCGAGTTCCGTCAGGGTCTCGGGGGACAGCAGGTCGATGAAGTGCCTCCGCACGGACGACACATGGTGGGGTGCGACCTTCTTCATCGTCTCCATGCCGTGGTCCGTGAGGACCGCGTAGAGCCCGCGACGGTCGGACTCGCAGTTCTCACGGCGGACCAGGTTCGCGTTCTCCATCCGGGTGATCTGGTGGGAGAGGCGGCTCTTGGACTGGAGGGTGGCGGACGCGAGGTCGCTCATCCGCATCCGTACGTCCTCCGACTCGGAGAGATTCACCAGGATCTCGTAGTCGTTCATTGTCAGGCCGAACGGCTGCAGGTCTCTTTCGAGCTGGTACGTCAACAGCCTGTTGACCTCCAGGTGGGTGCGCCAGGCGCACTGCTCCGCATCGGTCAGCCAGCGCGTGGCCGTCTCGGTCTCCATGAATGAAGTCTACCTAAGAAGTTGAAAGGCGAACTAGTGAGGGTTTTCTATGACACATCCGTGTGAACCCTGTGTGCTCACACGTTCGATGTCACACTCCGCAGACTACCGCTCACAGCCCGAAGCGACGCTGGAGGTCCCCCAGCTGTCCGGGAAGGCGCGGTACACCGGCCATTTGTGAAGGGCCTGTGTGTGAACCACCGGAACCGGGTACTCCGGCGTCCGGCGGAAGCGCCCCCGTGGCCTGCTCGGCCATGAGGGTCTCGGTCGACTGGAGCAGCACCGTGCCGGCTCCGGCGAACTCGAACTGATGCTCCTCTCCGGAGGCCCCTCCGAGGCCCGTAAGTGCACGTAGACCGCCCATTACGCCGGTCATGTAGCCATGGTCGTAGTGGTGGCACGGCGACGGGCAGTCGGCCCAGCCGACGAGCGCCTGCGGGTCCACCCGGATCGGGGGTTCCATGAACACCACCGGCCCGTTAGATGCGGCCACGAACTTTCCGGTTCCGATGAGGGTCAGAAAACCCGGCACAATCGATTGCTTGAGCGCGAGACTTGGCTGAAAAGCGAGCAGGTTGCCGGAGCGAATGGTCAGGTTGCCGTCGTCGAGGTCGTACGAATTGACGTCGAAGGCCCGGTCGGCCAGCAGCATCTTCCCGGAGCCCTCCGCCACGACCCAGTCGCTCGCGTGCAGTGGCGAATGAAAGGACGTACGGACAAGACGGTCGAGTCGACCGTGCCCGACGCCGTTGAACTCCATCGAGCCGTAGTAGGCGATCATCTTCCCCTTCTGCAGGAACCACTGGCTTCCCTTGAGTTCCACGCAGAAGGTGTAGGCGTTGACGTTGTCGTCGGAGGGCAGGGTCATGGGGTCGTACACGGTGGGACCCCCGGCCGGGTAGTGGCTCACAGCTTCTCCTCCGACGCCTGGACGTACACCGCACCGCTGCCGCTCAGCTCCAGCTGGAAGGCCTCGCCGGAGCCGCGGCCCACCATGTCGCGCCAGCCGAGGGCGGTGGACAGCTTGTTGCGTACGTCACCGTGGTGGGCGACGTAGGCCTGGGGGTCGACATGGACGGGGCGCTGCGGGGTGATCGGGATCTCGAAGACGCCGCCGTGCGCCATGACCGCGACGGCGCCGTGTCCCTTGAGGGTCGTCGTGAACAGCCCCTGCCCGCTGACCTGGCCGCGGACCATGCCCATGACCCCGCCCTGCGAGCCGAGGAACATCGTGCCCTGCTGGAGCGTGCCCTCGAAGGCGAGGAGGCGGTCCGCCTCGACGCACAGGGTGTCGCCGGCCAGGCTGATCACCTGGACGTGGTGGCCGCCGTGCCCGAACAGCACGGTGCCGCTGCCCTCGACGGTCATCAGCGGAGTGTCCTCGTTCGCCACCCGGCGCCCGATCATCGACATGATGCCGCCCTGGCCGCCGCCCATGTTGGGGGTGAAGGACACCTCGCCCTGGTAGGCGAGCATCGCGCCGCGCTGACTGAACAGCTTCTGGCCGGGCATGACGGTCGCCTCGACCATCTTGGAGTTGATCTCGCGGAAGCCCATGTCACACATCCCCCGCGATCGTGTTCCGCTCGCTCGGCTGTACGTACACCAGCCCGTCGCCCTCGAAGCGGATCTGGAAGGCCTCGCCGCCGCCCTCGCCCATGAGCGTGCGGAACGTCACACCGGACTGGAAGGACTGCCGCAGATTTCCCTGGTGGGCCACATACGCCCCCGGGTCCACGGTCAGCGGGAACTGCGAGCTGACCCGCAGCACCACGGCCGGGCCGTCCGACATGATCGCCGCCTGTCCGTGCCCCTCGATGGTGGTCGTGAACAGCCCGTTGCCCTGCGACGCGCCGCGCATCCCCGTGAAGGAGGTGCCGGTGCGCAGCCCGCCGTCGGTCGCGAGCAGGTTGCTCGACTCGACGTACAGCTTGTCGCCCTGGAGGCTCACCAGGTTGATCTCGGAGGCGCGGTCCGCGAACCAGCACGTCCCGTGCCCTTTCACCTCCATCAACGTCATCTGCTCGCCGGTGAGGCGCCGGGTCACCATGCCCCTGAGGCCCTCACCGCCGCCGCTCATCTTCTTGAAGGCCATCTGCCCGTCGTACGCGACCATCGAGCCGTTCTTCGCCTTCACGGCATCCCCGGTCATGTCGACGGCGAGCACCTTGCTGCCCTGAAGTCGGAACATCGCCACGCAGCGAAGGTAGCCGCCGCTGTCGGCCGCCAACAGATCCTGTAGGTGGACTTCACCCCTGACGCGACCCCGAGCCACATCCTCCCTCCGGTGTTTGCCACAATGGGCGAGCGTTTGTGCTTGTGTTCACAAGCTGATCCGAGCCGACCGACGTCACTCCCGCCGAACCCCACCGAAGGTGACCTGTGGACATCAAGACCGCCACCGCCCTCCGCCGCCTCCGTCTCGTCTCGGCCCCCGAGGCGGTGTCGTTCCTGCTGCTGCTCGTCTGCTCGGTGCTGAAGCGGACCACGGACTTCAACGCGGTGCCCGCGATGGGCATGATCCACGGCGTTCTCTTCATCCTGTACGTGGTCTTCTGGGCGGACGCCTGGAACCGCACCAAGTGGCCGCTGAAGACCGCGGCGCTCTACTTCGTCCTCTCCGTCCTGCCGACCGGCGGCTTCTTCGCCGACCGCAAGCTGCGGCGTGAGGCCGAGGACGCCGTCATCGCCGCCCGCGCCCGCCGGGAAGGAAAGGTCAACGCATGATCGTCGCCTTCTCCGTGACGCCGCTCGGCGTCGGCGAGGACGTGGGGGAGTACGTCGCCGACGCCGTCCGGGTCGTCCGCGAGTCGGGCCTGCCCCACCGCACCGACGCGATGTTCACCTCCATCGAGGGCGACAGCTGGGACGAGGTCATGGACGTCGTCAAGCGTGCCGTCGCCGCCGTGGAGGCCCGTGTCCCGCGGGTGTCGCTGGTGCTCAAGGCCGACATCCGGCCCGGCGTGAGCGACGGTCTGACCTCCAAGGTGGAGACCGTGGAGCGGTACCTGGCCGAATAGACGCCGGACACACAGCGCCGCGCCGGGGCGGACGTACGGAACTTCCGTA
>NZ_JBHYJA010000055.1:43773-49518 GCF_042740355.1 Streptomyces sp. NPDC059010 | reverse complement strand
GCGGGGCGGGTGTGGACGTCTTACCACCCCTCTGTTTTGTGGTGGGTGGTGTCTTTCTTGCATATACCCCCCCCCCCCACCGGGGGGGGGGGGGGGGTTTATTCATTCACGACCCCCCCCCCCCCCCGGGCGCTTTGCCGTGCCCAACTCCGGCCGGTGAACGGGCACTTCGAGGGGCGGTTCCCTCAATTGGCCCGCATGGCTCGCGGACCCCAGGGCCCTGACCCACGATGAAGGCTCAGGGCCGAAACCCGCGTTCGCGCTGGTGGACGGGGACGGCCGCCGCTTGCTCCCGCGGAGGAAGGGTCTGCCGGATGACCACTTCGCCCTACACGTCCCAGTCGGCATTCGACGGCTCCAGGATGCGCGTCACCCTTCTGGTCGACCTCCACGAAGGCGCCCAGCAGGAGTTCCTCGACGCGTACGAGCAGATGCGCGACCGAGTCGCCTCGGTTCCCGGTCACCTCGGTGACCAGCTGTGCCAGTCCCTGGAGAACCCGTCCCAGTGGCTGATCACGAGCGAATGGGCGACCGCCCCGCCGTACCTCGCCTGGGTGGGCAGTGACGAGCACTTCGAGACGGTCAAGCCCCTGCAGAACTGCGTCCGTGAACTGCGGTCGATGCGCTACGGCATCGTCCGTGAGACCGGCGGCGCCCGCCCCGGCATCGGCGGACTCCAGACCGCCGCGCGGACCGGCGACGGGGTCACCCGGCACGCCCTGACCTTCACCGTGAAGCCGGGCTCCGAGTCCAAGGTCGCGGAGATCCTCGCCGGATACGCCCCGCCGCAGGCCCGCGTCGACGACTCCACGAGGCTGCGCCGCACCACCCTGTTCATGCACGGCAACCGGGTCGTGCGCACCGTGGAGGTGGAGGGCGACCTGATGGCGGCCCTGCGCCATGTCTCGCGCCAGCCCGAGGTACGGGCCGTGGAGGAGGCCCTCAACCCGCATCTGGAGCAGCACCGGGACCTCGCCGACCCCGAGTCCGCCCGGGCCTTCTTCGCCCGCGCCGCCATGCCGCCCGTGCACCACGTGGCACGCGGCGGACCCGAGCCGGACGACATCACCCGGCACGCCCTGTACTACCCGGCCCGCAAGGGCTGCGGCATGGCCCTGGCCCGGCTGCTCTCCCGGCAGGACGAGGCCGCGCTGACCGACCCGGCCGGCCCCGTGCACCGCAGCACCGTCTTCCAGCGCGAGGACATCGTCGTCCGCCTCATCGACGTACGGGGTGATCCCGAGACCGACCCGGTCATGGCGCTCGGCATCCATGGCCCGAGGAAGCCCGCCGTGCTGGCCCGTCTGCTCGACGGCGCAGCCCTCGGGCTGGCGGGACCGCTCACCGGCGAGCGGGACGCGAACCGCCTTCTGGCACACGCCGACATGATCCCGATCACCGACCGCAGGGCCGCGCAGTCCTGACCGCGCGACACCGGCCTGATCCGCCGGACAGGACCGATCCGAGGACCGACCCAAGGGACCACCACCCCATCGAACGACCTGGAGACAGACCATGGACAAGATGCGCCCGCGCGTCGTGGACATCCGAGAGATCGAGCCCAACCGTAAGCGCGGCGGTGACCTGCGCACGCTGCTCACCCCTGTCACGGTGGGCGCCACGAGCGGGTTCATGGGCCTGGCCATCATGCGGCCGGGCGAACGCATCAGCGAGCACTACCACCCGTACTCCGAGGAGTTCGTGTACGTCGTAGAGGGCCGGCTGGAGGTCGACCTGGACGGAGAAACGTTTTCCCTCCGTTCCGACCAGGGCCTGATGATCCCCATCGACATGCGACACCGCTTCCGCAACGTCGGTGACGAGGAGGCCCGCATGGTCTTCCACCTGAGCCCCCTCGCGCCGAACCCGAAGCTGGGCCACGTCGACACCGAGGCCCCGGAGATCAGCGACGACCTCACGGCGTACCCGCTCGTCCAGGAGGAGGGCGGGCAGCACGAACGACCGGGGGTCCTGTCATGACCCGGCGGGTGGCGGTCACCGGCATAGGCGTGGTCGCTCCGGGAGGAATCGGGGTACCCGCGTTCTGGGACCTCCTCGCGAGCGGCCGTACCGCGACACGAGGCATCACGCTGTTCGACCCCGAGGGCCTGCGGTCCCGGATAGCCGCCGAGTGCGACTTCGACCCGCTCGCCCACGGACTCGACCCCGAACAGGTCGAACGCGCCGACCGTTACATCCAGTTCGCCCAGGTCGCCGCCCAGGAGGCGGTGGCCGACAGCGGGGTCGACTTCGCCGCGGAGAACCCCTGGCGGGTGGCCGTGTCCCTGGGCAGCGCGGTGGGCGGCACGACCCGGCTCGAACACGACTACGTCCTGGTCAGCGAGCACGGGCAGCGCTGGGACGTCGACCATCGCGCCGCCGAGCCCGAGCTGCACCGGGCGTTCACGCCCGCCACGCTCGCGGCGGACGTCGCCGAACGGTTCGGGGCGCGGGGGCCGGTGCAGACCGTCTCCACCGGCTGCACCTCAGGGCTCGACGCGGTGGGCTACGCCTTCCAGACCATCGAGGACGGCCGCGCCGACGTCTGCCTGGCCGGGGCCTCGGACTCGCCGATCTCCCCGATCACCATGGCCTGCTTCGACGCCATCAAGGCCACCTCGCCCAACAACGACGACCCGGAACACGCCTCCCGGCCCTTCGACGCCCACCGCGACGGATTCGTCATGGGCGAGGGCGCCGCCGTCCTCGTCCTGGAGGAACTGGAGCACGCACGCGCGCGTGGCGCGCACGTCTACTGCGAGATCGCCGGCTACGCCACCTTCGGCAACGCCTACCACATGACCGGACTCACCAGTGAGGGACTGGAGATGGCCCGGGCCATCGACCTCGCGCTCGACCACGCGCGCGTGAACCCCACCGACATCGACTACGTCAACGCGCACGGCTCGGGCACCCGGCAGAACGACCGGCACGAGACCGCCGCGGTCAAGAAGTCCCTGGGCGCCCACGCCTACGACACGCCCATGAGCTCGATCAAGTCCATGGTGGGTCACTCGCTCGGCGCGATCGGCGCCATCGAGGTCGTCGCCTGCGTCCTCGCCCTGGCCCGCCAAGTGGTCCCGCCGACGGCGAACTACGAGACCCCGGACCCCGAGTGCGACCTGGACTACGTCCCGCGCACCGCCCGCCCGCGCAGGCTCGACAACGTGCTCTCCGTGGGCAGCGGCTTCGGCGGGTTCCAGTCCGCGGTCCTTCTGACGGGGCCGGCAGGGAGGAATCGATGAGTGGTAGTGGCATACGCACCCGACGGACGGCCGTCACCGGCATCGGCGTGGTCGCGCCCAACGGCCTGCACCAGGACACGTACTGGAAGTCCGTCAAGGAGGGCACCAGCGTCCTGGACCGAATAACCAGGGAGGGCTGCGAGCACCTCCCCCTCCGAGTCGCCGGCGAGGTCCGCGGCTTCGACCCGTCGGCGCTCATCGAGGAGACCTTCCTCGTCCAGACCGACAAGTTCACCCACTTCGCCCTGGCCGCCGCCGACGCCGCCCTGCAGGACGCGGGGCTGAGCAGCACCGCCGCCGACTCCCCGTACTCCGTGGGAGTGGTCACCGCGGCCGGATCCGGCGGCGGCGAGTTCGGCCAGCGCGAACTGCAGAAACTGTGGGGGAAGGGATCCCGGTTCGTCGGGCCCTACCAGTCCATCGCCTGGTTCTACGCCGCCAGCACCGGCCAGATCTCCATCCGCAAGGGCTTCAAGGGACCCTGCGGAGTGGTGGCCAGCGACGAGGCCGGCGGCCTGGACGCCGTCGCACACGCGGCCGGGGCCGTGCGCCGGGGCACCGACGTGGTCGTCGTGGGGGCGGCCGAGGCGCCGCTCGCCCCGTACTCGGGGGTCTGCCAGCTCGGCTACCCCGAACTCAGCACCGTCGCCGACCCCGCCCGCGCCTACCGCCCCTTCACCTCCGCGGCCTGCGGTTTCGTGCCCGCCGAGGGCGGTGCCGTGCTGGTGGTCGAGGACCTGGACCGGGCACAGCGCCGTGCCGCGGTCGTCCGGGCCACCGTGGCGGGACACGGCGCCACCTTCACCGGCGCCTCGCGCTGGGACCTTTCACGGGAAGGGCTCGCCCACGCCATCACGGGCGCCCTGGACGAGGCCGGCTGCGCGCCGGAGGAGATCGACGTCGTCTTCGCCGACGCGATGGGGATACCGGAGGCGGACCGCGCCGAGGCCCTCGCCCTCGCCGACGCCCTGGGCCGGCACGGCACCGAAGTGCCCGTCACCGCCCCCAAGAGCGGTATCGGACGGGCCTACTGCGGGGCGCCCCTGCTGGACATCGTGGCCGCGGTGCTGGCCATGGAGCACGGGCAGATCCCCCCGACGCCCGGTGTCTTCGACATCTGCCACGACATCGACCTGGTGACCACCGCGGCCCGCCCGGCCGAGCTCCGTACGGCCCTGGTCCTCAGCCGGGGACTCATGGGCTCCAACTCGGCGCTCGTGCTCCGCCGGGGCCCCGCGACCAGCGTCTAGAACGGCTGCCGCCCGGTCTACACCGTGGACGGGCGCCGGCCCGGCGGCACCACCTCCGCACCGGTACGACAAGGAGAACCCGTATGACCACCGAAATCACCCAAGTGACCGTCGAGGAACTGGCCACGCTGATGAAGACGGCCGCCGGTGTGACCGTCGACCCGCACGACCTCGCGGGCCGGGCCGACACCCCCTTCGCCGAGTTCGGCCTGGACTCGCTCGGCCTCCTCGGCATCGTGGGCGAGCTGGAGAACCGGCACGGCCGGGCGCTGCCCACCGACGCGGAGCGCTGCAAGAGCCCCCGCGCCTTCCTCGAACTCGTCAACGGCGCACTCACGACAGGAGCATGAGGTGGCAGGACACACCGAGAACGAGATCACCATCGCCGCACCCCTCGACCTCGTCTGGGACATGACGAACGACCTGGAGAGATGGCCGAAGCTGTTCAGCGAGTACGCCTCCTGCGAGGTGCTCTCCCGTGACGGCGACGCGGTCACCTTCCGGCTGACCATGCACCCCGACGAGAACGGCAAGGTCTGGAGCTGGGTCTCGGAGCGGATCGCCGACCGCGAGAAGCTCATCGTCCGCGCCCGCAGGGTCGAGACCGGTCCGTTCGAGTACATGAACATCGTGTGGGAGTACGAGGAGACTCCCGACGGCACCCGGATGCACTGGACGCAGGACTTCGCCATGAAGCCCGACGCCCTCGTCGACGACGCCTGGATGACGGACAACATCAACCGCAACTCGCCCATCCAGCTGGGCCTCATCCGCGACCGCATCGAGGAGGTCTCGTGCACCACGCCCTGATCGTCGCCAGGATGGCCCCGCACTCGGCCCAGGACATCGCCGGCGTCTTCGCGAACTCCGACCGCGGCGAACTCCCGCACCTCGTCGGGGTCACCCAGCGCTCCCTGTTCCAGTACGGCGATGTGTACATGCACTTCATCGAGGCCGAACAGGACCCGGGCCCCGCCATCGCGAAGGTGGCCGGGCACCCCGAGTTCGTCGACATCAGCACAAGGCTCGAAGCGTTCGTCAGCCCGTACGACCCGGAGACCTGGCGCAGCCCCAAGGACGCGATGGCGCGGTGCTTCTACCGCTGGGAGAGGAACTGATCGAAACAGGCCGCCGCCCCGGGCGCCGAAGCACCGGCGGGGGGCCCGGCGGGGGGGGTGAGGGGGGGGGGCGCCCACACCCCCCCCCGCTGCGGGGCCGCACCGCCCTCGCCCTCGCCCGTACCGCCTACG
>NZ_JBHYJA010000055.1:33190-43763 GCF_042740355.1 Streptomyces sp. NPDC059010 | reverse complement strand
CGCGCGACCGGCGCGGTCGCCGGCTGTCGTCTCGCGGCCGGAGACAACTCGCACCCCCCCCGCGCCCCCCCCGCGGGCCCCCCCCCCCCCCGCCCGGCCCTGTCGTGCGAGCTTTACGAGCGCGCGAGCGCCGGCATCAGCCGCAGCGCGTTCTCCCGGTTGATGTCCTCAAGCTGCCGCTCCGAGAGACAGGGGTCGCCGTCCAGCGCCGGCATCACGCTGTCGGCGATGACATGGGCGGGGGTGGGCGGCCAGTCCGTGCCGAACAGGATGCGGCCGGGGTCCACCGTCGCCAGCAGGGTGGGGGTGGACGAGGGGGACATCGGGCCCGCCGTGTCGAAGTAGAACCGGTGCAGATAGTCACGGACCCGGCTGGGCTCGATCCCCGGGGTGAGCCGTCCGCCGAAGAGTTCGAGCCGGGTGGCCATGTAGGGGAGGAAGCCCCCGCCGTGCGGGAGGATGAAGCTGAGGTTCGGATAGCGGTCCAGGGTGCCGTTCCTGATGAGGTTGATGGCCGCGCGGGTGGTGTCCATCAGGAAGTCGCACACGAAGGGCGGCATCCCCGGCAGCCCCGTCCCGTCCTTCCCGGCCGGCACCTCCATGGGGTGCGTGCTGATGACGGCGGACCGGTCGTTCAGCTCCTGGAGCAGCCGGTCGTGCGACTCGTCCCCGAGGACCGCGCCCTCCACGCTCGTCCGCGTGCTCACCCCGATGGCACCGAGTTCGTCCAGACCGTGCCGGACGCTCCACGCGGAGAGCTCCAGGTCGTCGAGGAACACGGGCGTGAAGAAGGCGAACCGCGCGGGGTTGCTCTCCACGACGTCGGCGGCGGCCCGCAGTGCGACCCGGGCGCTCTCTTGGCGCTGGGCCCGCTCCCGGAACCGGCCGAGCATCGCGACGGTCATGACGGAGGTGCCGATGCCGGCCTTGTCCATGACCTCCAGCGCCGAGTTCAGATCCCAGCGCGTCCACCAGGGCAGTTTCTCCCGGTCGACCACGCCTTGTTGCTCCGCCCAGTCCAGCCAGTCGGGGGCGGTGAAGTGGTGGTGGACGTCGATGCGTCCGGCAAGGGTCATAACAACGTCCTCGGTGTGGGGTTCAGCAGGGGAAGGGAGGGGAGGGGAAGAGAGGGAAGTCAGGGCAGGCGGTCAGTCGCGGCAGAGCAGGGTCTGCAGCACGTTCGTCAGCACACGGTCGGCGTCCGGCATCGCGGCGTCCGCCCGCCAGGCGACGAAACCGTCGGGGCGCACCAGGACGGCACCGTCCTCGGCCGTGCCGTGCAGCTCCGCCCAGTCGGCGTCCCGTTCGGGGGCGAGGTCGTGATCGGGGCCCGTGCCCACGAGGTACGCCTCGACGGGAACGCCCAGGTTCCGCGAGGCCTTCTCCACGGCGGACCGCCACTTCTGCCCCCCGGACCCGGCGAGCAGCACGAAGGAACGCTCGTACAGGTCGAGCGTGGAGATCCGGGCGCCGTCCCTGGTGACCCACAGATGCGGTGCCCGGCTCCCCGGCTCGCCGCCCAGCTGGAAGGCGTCGGGGACGATCGGCCGCTCCGGCGGGGCGCCCACCACGGCGTTCGACGCGTACCGGTAGCAGAGGGAGACGGTCATCAGGTCGGCCGGGTCGTTGTTGCGCCCCGCGGCGGGACTGAATCCCGGGTGCTGCTCGTCGGCGGCCTGGACGCACGCGCGTGTGCCGGTCGCGAGGGCGACGGGCCTGCGCTCGCGCTCGTAGGAGTCGAGCAGCGGCAGCCCGGCCCAGCCGCGCAGCACCGAGGCCAGCTTCCAGGCGAGGTTGTGGGCGTCCTGGATGCCGGTGTTGGAGCCGAACGCCCCGGTGGGCGGCATCTCATGGGCCGAGTCGCCGGCCAGGAAGACCCGGCCCTCGCCGTAGCTGTCCGCGACCCGCTTGGAGGCGTGCCAGGGCGCCCTGCCCGTGATCTCGACGTCGATGTCCGTGACACCGACGGCGGCGCGGATGTGGGCCGCCAGCCTCTCGTCGGTGAAGTCCTCCAGGGCCTCGCCCCGGTCGGGATACCAGGGAACGTGGATCACCCAGCGCTCGGCGTTGTCCACCGGCAGCAGCGCGCCCTCGCCCTGCGGGTCGGTGACGTAGCAGACGACGAACGGCTTCCCTCCCACGTGGTTCTTCAGCGTCCTGCTCCGGAACGTGACGCTGACGTTGTGGAACAGCTCGCCCGGCCCCGACTGGCCGATCCCCAGCTGACCGCGGACAGGGCTGCGGGGGCCGTCGGCGGCCACCAGGAAACCGGCGTTCACGGTGTACGTCTCACCGGTGTCCCGGCGCATGATCCGGGCCTGCACGCCCTCGCCGTCCTGCGTGAACGAGAGCAGCTCCGAGTTGAAGCGGATGTCGGCACCCTGCTGCCGGGCGTAGTCCAGCAGCACGGGTTCGAGATCGTTCTGACTGCACAGGCACCAGTCCGAGGAACTGACCCGGGAGGTGTCCATGCCGCCGGCGATGTCCCCGACGATCCAGCGGCGCTCCTTCCCGGTGAGTCTGTCCACCTGGAGAATGCCGTCGTTGTCGGCGAGCACTCCGGCCGCGCCGCGAATGCGTGACTCCAGACCGGCGGTCCGGAAAATCTCCATGGTGCGCACATTGTTGCCGCGGCCACGCGGGTGCGTCGATGTGTCGGCGTGCCGCTCCACGAGCATGTGCTCAATTCCGAGGCGCCCCAGAAAAACCGAAGTGGAAAGACCCACCAGGGATCCGCCGACGATGAGAACTGGTACAGATTCCGCTTCGTGTCCACTCACGTCCACGATGCTTACCAGGAAGGCCTCCCGCCCACACGTCCTACGGCGACCCGACCCATATGGCGCAGTGCCGTTTGCGGCGCGCCGGTGCCCGGGAAACGGTGACTCTGACCGACGGAATCCGACCGCCGGAATCCACGCCTACCCGGGGACAGCCATGACGCAAGCGTTCGCATCCGAGGAATCCGAGGCACCGTCGTCCGAAGAGGCCGCGGCCGCGGCCTCGGCGTGCAGCCGGGAGTTCCGCGCCAACCCGCATCCGGTGTACGCCGCGCTCCGGGAAACGGCACCCGTGTGCCCCCTGACGCCGCCGCACGGCGTCGAGACGTACCTGATCACCCGGTACGACGACGCGCGCGCCGCGCTGGCCGACCCGCGGCTGAGCAAGGACATGTACGGCGCCATCGACGCCTACCACCGCATTTTCGGTGACTCGTCGATCGCGCTCGACGACAACATGCTCTTCTCGGACCCGCCGAAGCACACCAGGCTTCGCCGGATCGTCGGCAACACATTCACCCCGAAAAGGGTGGAATCGCTGCGGACGCGTGTTCAGGAGATCACCGACGAACTGCTGGACCAATGTCCGACGTCGGGTCCGTTCAACCTTCTCCCGGAGTTCTGCTTCCCGCTGCCGATGCAGGTGATCTGTGAACTCCTGGGCGTTCCGGAAAACGAACGCAAACGGGCGCAGGAATGGTCCGCGACCGTCGCGCAGACCGGTTTCGGACCGGAGGCGAGGAAAGCACTGGAAATCGCCGAGGGGAATCTCCGCGAGTATCTGGTGGACCTGTGCGCGCGGAAACGGCGGGAGCCGGAATCGGACCTGCTCAGCGCCCTCGTCACGGCCCAGGACCAGGAAGGCGCGCTCACCGACCACGAACTCGTCTCGACGGCCTGGGTCCTCCTCTTCGCCGGCCACAAGTCGACGGCGTACCAGATCGGCAACGCCGTCTACCACCTGCTCAGCCGGCCGGACCAGAAGGCGCTGGCACTGCGTGACACGGCCGGCATGACCGCGGCCATCGAGGAGATGCTCCGGTTCGAGACCTCCGTGGAGAACTCCACGTTCCGCTGGGCGAAGGAGGACATCGTGATCCGCGACCAGCTCATCCCCAAGGGTGCGCTCGTCCAGATCTCGATCACCGGCGCCAACCGCGACCCGGAGGTGTTCGCCGACCCCGACGAGCTGGACGTCCAGCGCCCGAACGTCCAGGCCCTGCATCTCGCCTTCGGCTACGGCCCGCACTACTGCGTCGGCGCCCCGCTGGCCCGGCTGGAGATGCAGCTCGCCCTCGGCACGCTGTTCGCCCGGCACCCCCGGATGACCCTGGCCGTCGCGCCGGAGGAAGCGCGCTGGATGACCGTGCCGTTCCCCGCCTTCCGCGGCCTCGCGGAACTGCCCGTCGTCCTCGACCCGTCCTGACGGGAGCGTCATGGAACGCGTACGCGTCATCCGGCTGCTCCATGTCCGGGACGGCCGGGAGGCGGACTTCGTGGAGTCCTATCAGGGCGTGCGCGACCGCGCCCTGAACTTCCCGGGCCACCTCGGCGAACAACTGTGCCGCTCCCTCGACGATCCGGCCCAGTGGCTGCTCACCAGCGAGTGGGACAGCCTGGAGTCCGTCCAGCAGTGGCGGACCGACCCCGACCACCGGAGCCTGGTCGAGCCGATGAACGCCTGTCTGCACGACGAGCGGTGGACGGCCGTCTTCCAGGTCAGGGAGACGGCGGGCACATAGCACCGGCGAGCAGGCCGTCGCAGGGCGATGGACCGAAAGGCGAGACGGGGCTGACCAGCATGTGACCGGCCGGTAAGGTCGGTTCCGTGCCGAAGCCGCTCAGTCTTCCTTTCGATCCCATCGCTCGCGCCGACGAACTCTGGAAGCAGCGCTGGGGCAGCGTGCCGTCCATGGCCGCCATCACCTCGATCATGCGCGCACACCAGATCCTGCTCGGCGAGGTCGACGCGGTGGTCAAGCCGTACGGGCTGACGTTCGCGCGCTACGAGGCCCTGGTGCTGCTCAACTTCTCCAAGGCCGGCGAGCTGCCGATGTCCAAGATCGGCGAACGCCTCATGGTGCACCCGACGTCGGTGACGAACACCGTGGACCGGCTGGTCAAATCGGGCCTGGTCGACAAACGGCCCAACCCCAACGACGGGCGCGGCACGCTCGCCTCCATCACCGACAAGGGCCGCGAGGTCGTCGAGGCGGCGACCAGCGACCTGATGGCGATGGACTTCGGACTCGGGGTCTACGACGCCGAGGAATGCGCGGAGATCTTCGCGATGCTGCGCCCGCTGCGGGTGGCGGCACACGACTTCGAGGAGAGCTGACCTCGGGGAACGACGAGCCGGGGCCCGGGGCAAGATCTCCCGGAACGGGTGGTTACGCTCGTACGCATGAAGAAGAGCGTCCTGACTCGCTACCGGGTGATGGCCTACGTCACCGCCGTCATGCTGCTCGTGCTGTGCACCTGCATGGTGTTCAAGTACGGCTTCGACACGGGCGAGGACCTCACCTTCGCCGTCTCGCAGGTCCACGGCTTCCTCTACATCATCTATCTGGTCTTCGCCTTCGACCTCGGCTCCAAGGCCAAGTGGTCGTTCGGCAAGCTGCTGTGGGTGCTGCTCTCCGGGACGATCCCCTTCGCCGCCTTCTTCGTCGAGCGCAAGGTCACCCGCACCATCGAGCCCCTGATCGGCGAGCCCGCCCCGGCCGTCGCCAAGGCCTGACCTCCACCGCCGTACGGCTGCGTACGGCGGTCTCTCATCGACGTTTACTAGGACGTCCTAGTAAAATCCGTGGGTATGGACGCTGACGCCATCGAGGAGGGCCGCCGTCGCTGGCAGGCCCGGTACGATGCCGCGCGCAAGCGCGAGGCTGACTTCACCACGCTCTCGGGGGATCCCGTGGAGCCGGTGTACGGGCCCCGGCCCGGGGACAGGTACGAGGGCTTCGAGCGGATCGGCTGGCCCGGGGAGTACCCCTATACACGCGGGCTGTATTCGACGGGCTACCGCGGGCGGACCTGGACCATCCGGCAGTTCGCCGGGTTCGGGAACGCCGAGCAGACCAACGAGCGGTACAAGATGATCCTCGGCCACGGCGGCGGCGGTCTCTCGGTCGCCTTCGACATGCCGACGCTGATGGGCCGCGACTCCGACGACCCGCGCTCGCTGGGCGAGGTCGGGCACTGCGGGGTCGCCGTCGACTCCGCCGCCGACATGGAGGTCCTGTTCAGGGACATCCCGCTGGGCGATGTGACGACGTCCATGACCATCAGCGGACCGGCCGTGCCCGTCTTCTGCATGTACCTGGTGGCCGCGGAGCGGCAGGGCGTCGACCCGTCCGTGCTCAACGGCACGCTGCAGACGGACATCTTCAAGGAGTACATCGCCCAGAAGGAGTGGCTCTTCGAGCCCGAGCCGCATCTGCGCCTCATCGGCGACCTCATGGAGCACTGCGCGGCCGGCATCCCCGCCTACAAGCCGCTGTCCGTCTCCGGCTACCACATCCGCGAGGCCGGCGCGACGGCCGCACAGGAGCTGGCGTACACGCTGGCGGACGGCTTCGGGTACGTCGAGCTGGGCCTCTCGCGCGGACTGGACGTCGACGTGTTCGCCCCCGGCCTGTCCTTCTTCTTCGACGCGCACGTCGATTTCTTTGAGGAGATCGCCAAGTTCCGCGCCGCCCGCCGTATCTGGGCGCGCTGGATGCGGGACGTGTACGGCGCGCGGTCCGAGAAGGCCCAGTGGCTGCGCTTCCACACCCAGACCGCGGGTGTCTCACTGACGGCCCAGCAGCCGTACAACAACGTCGTGCGTACGGCCGTGGAGGCGCTGGCGGCCGTGCTGGGCGGGACGAACTCGCTGCACACCAACGCCCTCGACGAGACCCTCGCGCTCCCCTCCGAGCAGGCCGCGGAGATCGCCCTGCGCACCCAGCAGGTCCTCATGGAGGAGACCGGTGTCGCGGGCGTCGCCGATCCGCTGGGCGGTTCCTGGTACGTCGAGCAGCTCACCGACCGGATCGAGGCCGACGCCGAGCGGATCTTCGACCGGATCAAGGAGCGGGGCCTCATGGCGCACCCGGACGGGCGGCATCCGATCGGGCCGATCACCTCGGGGATCCTGCGCGGCATCGAGGACGGCTGGTTCACCGGGGAGATCGCCGAGTCGGCGTACCGCTACCAGCAGTCGCTGGAGAAGGGCGAAAAGCGGGTCGTCGGCGTCAACGTCCACACCGGCTCCGTCACCGGCGACCTGGAGATCCTCCGTGTCGGTCACGAGGTGGAGCGCGAGCAGGTCCGCCTGCTGGCCGCGCGCAAGGCGTCCCGCGACGACTCCGCCGTACGCACCGCCCTGGACGCCATGCTGACCGCCGCCCGCACGGACGCCAACATGATCGGGCCAATGCTCGACGCCGTACGGGCCGAGGCGACCCTCGGTGAGATCTGCGACGCGCTGCGGGGCGAGTGGGGGGTGTACACGGAGCCGGCGGGCTTCTGAGACGGCAGGGGGGGACCGTCAGTCCTGGGCGGACTCCGTGGCCGCGCCCCTCAGCCCGAGGAGCAGCACCTGGGTGAAGCCGTGCACCCACTCCTCGTCCGCCGGGTGACCGCTCACCAGGGTGCGGTGGACCACCGCACCGGCCACCATGTCGAAGATGAGGTCGACCATGCGGGCGGATTCGGTGGGGTCGGTCTCCGGGGGGAGTTCGCCGCGGTGCTGGGCGCGGGTGCGGCCCTCCAGGACGAGGCACTTCTGGCGTTCGACGATGGATGCGCGGATGCGTTCGCGCAGGGCGTCGTTCCGGGTCGACTCCGCGACCACCGCCATCAGGCCACTTTTCGCCTCGGGCCGGGCCAGGATCGCCGCGAACTGGAGGACGACGCCCTCGATGTCGGCGGCGAGACTGCCCAGGTCGGGCAGCCGGAGTTCGTCGAAGAGCTCGGCCACCGCGTCGACCACCAGTTCGTGCTTGCCGGCCCAGCGACGATAGAGCGTCGTCTTTGCAACCCCGGCGCGCGTGGCCACGTCTCCCAGGGTGAGCTTGGACCAGCCCAGCTCGACCAGCGCCTCCCGCGTCGCGGCCAGGATCGCGGCGTCCGCGGCGGCACTGCGCGGGCGTCCCGGACGGGCGGCGGCGGTGCGGCTCTGCATCCCCTGACCATATCCGGGGGGTTCCTGTGTGGTCGTGAGGGAGATCACGGGTGGGTGGTGTTCCGGCGGACCCCGATGCCATTACGCTACGACTCGTAGCGAAAGCGACGACCACTGACGTGGGGTGGGGACCCGGCGTCGAACAGTGCCGGGCAAGCCCGGTTTTCACACCGCTTTTCACAGTGCGCGCCGAACGGGGGAGGATAGACGCATGCAGCCACGGAACATGTCCATGAGCGGAGTCGTCGACCTCGCCGCGGTGAAGGCGGCCCAGGAGGCCAAGGCGAAGGCGGAGCAGGCGCGCGCCGAGGCCGCCCGACAGGGCGGGGGCCCCGGCGCGGTGTCGCCCGCGGATCTCGTCATCGACGTAGATGAGGCCGGGTTCGAGCACGAGGTCCTTCAGCGGTCCACCGAGGTGCCCGTCGTCATCGACTTCTGGGCCGAGTGGTGCGAGCCCTGCAAGCAGCTGAGTCCACTGCTGGAGCGGCTCGCCGTCGAGTACAACGGCCGGTTCCTGCTCGCCAAGATCGACGTCGACGCCAACCAGATGTTGATGCAGCAGTTCGGCGTGCAGGGCATCCCCGCCGTGTTCGCCGTCGTCGCCGGGCAGGCGCTGCCGCTCTTCCAGGGGGCGGCCGGCGAGGCGCAGATCCGCGAGACGCTCGACCAGCTCGTCGCCGTAGCCGAGCAGCGCTTCGGTCTCACCGGCCTCACCGTCGATCCCGACGCCGAGGCGGGCAGCCGGCCCGCTCCGGCAGTGCCGGCCGGTCCCTACGACGCGCTGCTCGAAGCCGCCGTACAGGCCCTGGACGCGGGCGACTTGGGCGGTGCGATCCAGGCGTACACGAACGTACTGAACGAGGACCCGGCGAACTCGGAGGCCAAACTCGGGCTCGCCCAGGCCGAGTTGCTCCAGCGGGTGCAGGGTGCCGACCCGCAGCGGGTGCGCAAGGAAGCCGCCGAGAAGCCCGCCGACGCGCGGGCGCAGATCGCCGCCGCCGACCTGGACCTGGTGGGCGGCCATGTCGAGGACGCTTTCGGGCGACTCATCGAGACCGTGCAGCGCACGGTGGGTGACGACCGGGACACCGTACGGATTCGGCTGCTTGAGCTGTTCGAGGTCGTCGGCGCCGATGACCCGCGGGTGGCGGCGGCGCGCAGGGCGTTGGCTCGTGCGCTGTTCTGACCGGGTCCGGGAGCGGGGCGCGAGCCCCGTTCTGACCAGTCACTAAACGCGAGGGCACGTGTTGCCCGAGTGAAGGATTTGCCGACGGAGCGTCACTGCGGCCGCGCTTTACCAAATCTTGGTAATCGCGGCCGTAGTTACTGCGGGTAAGTCGCAGGCTTCTTTCTGTCAGAGACTGTCCGTTGATTCCTGGATTTGTCCGGTCGCTGGACAGCACCCTGTGTCGCTGTCCGAGACCTGCGGGTCGTTGTTCGGTTATCCGGCCGTTACTACTGAGTAACGAAGCCCCTTGTGCGGGCGGCGAGAATGCACCACGATCGGCCACGCTCGGTCCATTTCCGCACCCCGACAGCCGGTCGGGTCACGGGAGTTCCTGGGTCCCCACCGAGCAGAGTCGGCGGCAGTGGCGCCGGCTCTTGGGCAGGGGGGTCTTCGCTCATCCGGCGAAGCCTGTCCAGCAAGGTTGTGCGTGATGCGTGTCAGGCGCGACCAGTGGTTGTCGCTCGGGGGTGATCGCCGGTGATTCGGGCGCGGTTGTGCCTCCGAGTTCGGGCGCTCTCCTTCCCGAGGACGTAGCACTTCTCCCATCCCTGCCCGGCTGAGCCGTCGAGCCGACAGTGGCAGCCAGGGCCAGGAGATGTACGTCCGAGAAGGAGGAAATATGGAGTCCCAGGTGCGTGGCGGGACCAGATGGAAGCGGTTCGCTGTGGTGATGGTGCCCAGCGTCGCCGCTACGGCTGCGATAGGTGTCGCCCTCGCGCAGGGCGCTCTCGCCGCGTCGTTCAGTGTCTCCGGCCAGTCGTTCAAGGTCACGACCGACAAGCTCGTCGGTAACGGTTTCTCGCAGTACGGCGCTCTTGACGAGGGCTACACGCTCTCCGGCAAGAAGACGGTTCACCCCGTCGCCGTCTCGGGCTTCAAGACCGCGACGATCAACAGCCTGTGCCAGTCCGTGGTCACCCCCGACATCCCGATCCTCGGGAGTGTCAGCCTGATCCTGCGGGCGGGTGAAGACCCGAACAAGCCGGTCGAGGCCAAGAACCTGTACATCGACGTGGCCGACCTTGAGGCCGACGCCACGTTCGAGAACATCGACATCGGTGTGGCCGCCAAGGACGCCAGCAAGGGTCCGGGCATGAAGGGTGGCGGCGAGCAGTCGAACCCCTTCGGGTTCGCCCAGCAGGCCGACAAGGCCACGCTGGTCGGCGTGAAGCAGACGGCGTGGGCCACCACTGCCGGAACCTTCAAGCTCAGCGGTCTGAAGATGTCGCTGTCGACGGGTGTCAAGGAGTGCTACTAAGCACTCTCTGACGGGCGGGGGAGCCGTTGGCGCCCCCCCCCCGCCCCCCACCCCCCCCGTCGTACCACACCGTCACCCCCGCCCCACCACACCCCCCCCCCCACACCCCCGCAAACCCCGCACCCGGGGCAGTTTTCCAG
>NZ_JBHYJA010000055.1:7299-33180 GCF_042740355.1 Streptomyces sp. NPDC059010 | reverse complement strand
CACATTTTTTCGTGCGGTTGTTTTTGGGGGTGTGTGGCTGTTTTTTTTTCTTTTATAAAATAATGTGGGGGGGGGGGGGGGGGCGCGCGGCCCCCCCCCCCCCGTCCACACTCCACCGCTTTCTTCACAAGCGGTCACACGCTCACCAACTCACCACCGCACCATCACCACAGCAACGCCGTACCAGGGAGCTGTTTTCCATGAGCGCCGAGACTCCTGCCGTACCCGGAGAGTTCACCCGCCGGAGGCTGCAGTTCCGCGCCTGGCGGGGTACGAGGCCGTTCTGGGCCGGTCTGTTCGTCATGCTCGGCGGACTCCCGATCGCCTACTTCCCGTACGCGAACCTCCAGATCGGGCACCTGACGCTGGCGATGCAGACCGCGGGGGGCTCCAGCTCCCTGATCATCGGTGTGCTGCTCGTCGTCCTGGGCTTCACCCTCTGGTTCCAGAGGCACGTCCGCACCTTCGCGGGGATCGCGGCGATCCTGCTGGGGCTGGTGTCCATCCCGCTGTCCAACATCGGTGGCTTCCTCATCGGCTTCCTCTTCGCCCTCATCGGCGGAGCGATGGCCGTGGCGTGGGCCCCGGGCGGGTCGCCCGAGCACGAGCCGGCCGAGCACCAGTCGACGGGCGCGGGCGGCGATTCCGAGGGCCTGGACCCCGACACCACGGTCCTCCAGCCGGTCCGGGACGAGTTGGGCAATGGGGGCACCTCCCAGGCCTTTAAGGCTCTGGGGGAGAACGATCTGTCAGGAACGAGCCCGGCGAACGGGGCGAACGGGAGGCACAGTGCCGGCTGACGAGGTGACCCACGGGACTGAAGTGGACAAGTCCCGTGTGAGAACCGGGCCGCGCCATGCGGCACCCAAGAAGCCGCTGTTCACCAGGTTCCACATGCCCGCCGGCAAGGCGATAGCCCTGGCGGCGATGCCCACCGCGGTCCTCATGGGAATGGGGTTCACACCGACACTCGCCCAGGCCGACAGCAACGACTCCGCGAAGCTGACGTCCAACAGCCTGACCGCGGACGAGTACGACGAGTACGCCGACGAGTACAAGGACTGCGTGGCGGCTCTGAAGGACGCCGAGGACGGTTCGGCCTCGCCGTCGCCCTCGTCGAGCGCCGGTGACTCCACGGACCAGGCCGACACGCCCGAGCCGACGCCGTCGGCCTCGGCCGGCCAGGACTCCTCGGACTCCGGTTCCTCGGACTCGTCGGGCTCCGCCGGCGACGCGGGCTCGTCGGGCTCCGCCGGCGACTCCTCTTCGTCGGATTCAGGTTCCGACGAGGCGGCCGAGCCCACGCCGGCGCCGTCCCCGAGCAAGTCGGGCGAGGCCCAGTCCGGCGACACGGCCACGCCGTCCCCCGCGCCGTCCGAGAGCGGCGGCAACCTGCTGGAGGACATAGGCGACGCCATCACCGGCATCTTCACGGGCGGCGCCGGCTCCGAGGCGAGCGCGAGCCCGACGCCGTCGCCCTCCGCGAGCGCGAGTGAGGAGGCGTCCTCCGGATCCTCCGACTCCGGCAAGGAGACCTCCGGCGCGGACGACACCGTCAAGGAGACCGCCGACAAGGTCACCGACCCGGTGAAGGACACCGTCGAGGACACCACCGGCAAGGCGACCGAGGCGGCCAAGGACACCACCGAGGCGGCGAAGGAAGCGGCCGGCGAGGCCACCGCCACGCCCAGCCCCTCCGCGAGCAGCGGCACGGACGCCGAGGACTGCCCGGCTGCCACCGACGACGAGAGCGGCGTCGACAACAAGGTGCCGGTGGCGGACGACCCCTGGTACCTGCAGGCCAGCTCGCTGCTGCTGAAGGGTGCGGACTACCAGGGCATCGTCGAGGTGAAGACGGCCAACGGCACCAAGAAGAAGGTGCTGAAGTACGTCATCTCCGACGGCACCGACATAGGCGACCTGCACCAGACGGTGAACGACAAGCAGTCCGGCAAGACCTACCACGTGCAGGCGGCCGAGGGCTCGACGTCCACCATCCGCGACGGCAAGACGGTGATGTACACCGAGAGCATCTCGGGGAACCTGCTCGGCCTGATTCCGATCACTTTCGACCCGGAGCACCCGCCGCCGCTGAACATCCCGCTGATCTACTTCACCAAGGTGAAGGTCACGCAGGCCGGTCAGTTCGGCGGCACCCTGCACGTGCCCGGCATGCATGTGTTCACGACCGACTGAACAACCCCACAAGCCCGTTCGGGAGCCGCACACACTGAGGGCGCCCCCTTTTCCAAGGGGGCGCCCTCAGCGCCGTACAGGAGCCTTCGCGGCGGCTCTCGGCGGTCAGTCCCGCGTGCCGCCGCCGAGGTGGTGGACGCGGACCATGTTGGTGGTGCCGGGGACCCCGGGCGGGGAGCCGGCCGTGATGACCACGATGTCGCCCTCGTTGAACAGACCGAGCTTGACGATCTCCTGGTCCACCAGGTCGACCATCTCGTCGGTGCTGTTCACGAACGGCACCACGTGCGGCTCGACGCCCCAGCTGAGCGTCATCTGGTTGCGCGTGGACTCGTCCGTGGTGAACGCGATGATCTGCTGGGCGGCGCGGTAGCGGCACAGCCGGCGGGCGGTGTCGCCGGACTGGGTGAAGGCGACCAGGCCCTTGCCGCCGAGGAAGTCGGCGATCTCGCAGGCCGCGCGGGCCACCGAACCACCCTGCGTGCGGGGCTTCTTGCCCGGCACGAGCGGCTGCAGGCCCTTGGACAGCAGCTCCTGCTCGGCCGCGGTGACGATCTTCGACATCGTGCGGACGGTCTCGATCGGGTACGCGCCCACACTCGACTCGGCGGACAGCATGACCGCGTCGGCGCCGTCCAGGATCGCGTTGGCCACGTCGGAGGCCTCGGCGCGGGTCGGACGGGAGTTGGTGATCATCGACTCCATCATCTGGGTCGCCACGATCACCGGCTTGGCGTTGCGACGGCACAGCTCGATGAGCCGCTTCTGCACCATCGGGACCTTTTCGAGCGGGTATTCGACGGCGAGGTCACCACGGGCGACCATCACGGCGTCGAACGCCATCACGACGTCCTCCATGTTCGCCACCGCCTGCGGCTTCTCCACCTTGGCGATGACGGGGACGCGGCGGCCCTCCTCGTCCATCACCTTGTGGACGTCCTGCACGTCGTGGGCGTCCCGCACGAAGGACAGCGCGACCATGTCGCAGCCCATGCGCAGCGCGAACCGCAGGTCCTCGACGTCCTTCTCGGACAGCGCCGGCACGTTCACGGCCGCGCCGGGCAGGTTGATGCCCTTGTGGTCGGAGACGACGCCGCCCTCGATGACGATCGTCTTCACCCGGGGGCCCTCGACGTCCAGGACCTTCAGCTCGACGTTGCCGTCGTTGATGAGGATCTGGTCGCCCTTGGCGACGTCGCCGGTCAGGCCCTTGTAGGTGGTCCCGCAGATGTGCTTGTCGCCCGGGACGTCCTCGGTCGTGATGACGAACTCGTCACCGCGCTCCAGCTCGACCGGGCCCTCGGCGAAGGTCTCCAGACGGATCTTCGGGCCCTGGAGGTCGGCGAGCACACCGATGGCCCGGCCGGTCTCCGCGGCGGCGGACCGGAGGCGCTCGTAGCGCCCCTGGTGGTCTTCGTGCGTGCCGTGGCTGAAGTTGAAGCGGGCCACATTCATGCCCGCCTCGATCAGCGAGACAAGCTGTTCATGGGAGTCGACCGCGGGGCCGAGAGTACAAACGATTTTCGAACGGCGCATGGGACGATCCTATCGGTTTGTTTCGCCGCGGAATATTCCGTCTGGCGGAAGATACAAATGAGCCGTGTATTGCTCAGCCGTGTTACTCGGGCGTCCGCTCGGCGGAGCCGCATATCAATGCGGCCCGACCAGTGCGTAGGTTTGTGTCGCGATTTCCAGTTCTTCATCCGTGGGCACCACGGCCACGGCCACACGTGCGTGCGGGGGCGAGATCAGCCGCGGCTCGTCGCTCCGTACGGCGTTCAGCTCGGCGTCCACCACCGGCCCCAGCTCCTCCAGGCCCGCCATGGCGGCCTCCCGCACCGGCGCCGCGTTCTCACCGACACCGGCGGTGAAGGCGATCGCGTCCACCTTGCCCAGGACCGCGTAATAGGCGCCGATGTACTTCTTCAGCCGGTGAATGTAGATGTCGAAGGCGAGAGCGGCTTGCTGATCACCCTCGTCGATCCGGCGGCGGATCTCCCGCATGTCGTTGTCACCGCACAGCCCGATCAGCCCGCTCTTCTTGTTGAGAAGAGTGTCGATCTCGTCCGTGGACATTCCGCCAACTCGCATCAAATGGAAGATGACGGCCGGGTCCATGTCCCCGGAGCGCGTACCCATCACGAGCCCCTCCAAGGGCGTCAGCCCCATGGAGGTGTCCACGCAACGACCGCCCCGTACGGCGGACGCGGACGCGCCGTTGCCGAGGTGCAGCACGATGACGTTCACGTCCTCGGGCGCCTTGCCGAGCAGCTGCGCGGTGGCCCGCGAGACGTACGCGTGCGAGGTGCCGTGGAAGCCGTACCGGCGTATTCGGTGCCGGTCGGCGGTCTCGACGTCGATCGCGTAGCGGGCGGCCGACTCCGGCATCGTGGTGTGGAACGCGGTGTCGAAGACGGCGACCTGGGGCAGGTCCGGGCGCAGCCGCTGGGCGGTGCGGATGCCGGTGAGGTTGGCCGGGTTGTGCAGCGGGGCGACCGGGATGAGCCGCTCGATCTCGGCGAGTACGGCGCCGTCGATGACGGTCGGCTCGGTGAAGTGCTTGCCGCCGTGCACCACCCGGTGGCCGATCGCGGCCAGCTCGGGCGAGTCGAGGCCGAGGCCGTCCTTGGCTAGCTCCGTGGACACCGCCTTCAGGGCGGCCTCGTGGTCCGCTATCGGCCCCGTCCACTCGCGCACCTCGCCGCCGCTCGCCAGCGGGGTGTGCTTGAGCCGGGAGGTCTCCTCGCCGATGCGCTCGACGAGGCCCGCGGCCAGCCGGCTGCTGTCACGCATGTCGAGCAGCTGGTACTTCACCGACGAGGAACCGGAGTTGAGGACGAGGACGCGGGACGAGCTCACTGGGCGGTGGCCTTCTCATGGAGGGAGTGGGCGGGGGACTGGTCGGTGGGCAGGGCGGGGGACTGGGCCTGGATCGCCGTGATGGCGACGGTCGTGACGATGTCCTGGACGAGGGCGCCCCGGGACAGGTCGTTGACCGGCTTGCGCAGACCCTGCAGCACCGGTCCGACGGCGATCGCGCCGGCCGAACGCTGCACGGCCTTGTAGGTGTTGTTACCCGTATTGAGGTCAGGGAAGATCAAAACCGTTGCCTGCCCGGCCACTTCGGACCCCGGCAGCTTGGTCGCGGCCACGGACGGCTCGACGGCGGCGTCGTACTGGATGGGCCCCTCGATCTTCAGATCGGGCCGCCTGCGCCGCACCAGTTCGGTCGCCTCGCGCACCTTGTCGACGTCGGCGCCCGAACCGGACGTACCCGTCGAGTACGACAGCATCGCGATCCGCGGGTCCACGCCGAACCCCTCGGCGGTCGCGGCCGACTGGATGGCGATGTCGGCCAGCTGCTCGGCGTTCGGGTCGGGGTTCACCGCGCAGTCGCCGTAGACGAGGACCTTGTCGGCCAGGCACATGAAGAAGACGGACGACACGATGCCCGCGTCCAGCCGGGTCTTGATGATCTCGAAGGCGGGCCGGATCGTCGCGGCCGTCGAGTGGACGGACCCCGACACCATGCCGTCGGCCAGCCCTTCCTGCACCATCAGCGTGCCGAAGTAGTTCACATCGCTGACCACGTCGTACGCCAGCTCGACGGTGACCCCCTTGTGGGCGCGGAACCCGGCGTACTTCTCGGCGAAGGAGTCGCGCAGCTCGCTGGTGGCCGGGTCGATCAGCTCGCAGCCGGCCAGGTCGATACCGAGGTCGGCGGCCTTCTTGCGGATCTGGTCCTCGGGGCCGAGCAGGGTCAGGTCGCACACCCCGCGCCGCAGCAGCACCTCGGCGGCGTGCAGCACCCGTGGCTCGGTGCCCTCGGGCAGCACGATGCGCCGCCTGTTCGAGCGGGCCTGCTCCAGCAGCTTGTGCTCGAACATCATCGGCGTGACCCGGTCGCTGTTCGGCGCCGAGACCCGCCCCAGCAGGTCGCCGGTGTCGACGTACCGCTCGAACAGGCCGAGCGCCATCTCCGCCTTGCGCGGGGTGACCGCGCTCAACTTGCCCTCCAGGGAGAAGAGTTGCTCGGCGGTGGGGAAGCTGTAGCCGGGCACCGACAGCACCGGGGTGCCCGGGGCGAGCCGGGCGGCGAGGGTGAGGATCTCGTCGCCGGGGCGCTCGTCCAGGGTGAGCAGCACACCCGCTATCGGCGGGGTGCCGGCGCTGTGCGCGGCCAGCGAGCCGACGACCAGGTCGGCGCGGTCGCCCGGGGTGACGACCAGGCAGCCCGGGGTCAGGGCGGTCAGGAAGTTCGGCAGCATGGCGCCGCCGAAGACGAAGCCGAGGGCGTCACGGGCGAGCCCCGAGTCGTCGCCGAGGAGGACCTTCGCGTCCAGCGACTGGGCGATCTGCGCCACGGTCGGCGCGGCCAGGGCGGGCTCGTCCGGGACGACGTAACAGGGCACGGGCAGCCGCGAGTGAAGCCGGTCGGCGATCTCGTCCCGGTCCTCCCGGGCGACCCGGTTGGTGACCATGGCGAGCACGTCGCAGCCCAGGCCGTCGTAGGCGCGATAGGCGTTGCGGGTCTCGGCGAGCACCGACTCGGCACTCTGCCCGCGGCCGCCCACGACGGGTATCACGGACGCGCCGAACTCATTGGCGAGCCGGGCGTTGAGGGACAGCTCGTCCGGGAGCTGGGTGTCGGCGTAGTCGGTGCCGAGGACGAGGACGACGTCGTAGTCGCGGGCCACGACATGGAACCGCTCGACCAGCGTGGCCACCAGCTCGTCGGTGCCGCGCTCGGCCTGCAGGGCGGACGCCTCGTGGTAGTCCATGCCGTAGACCGTCGCCGGGTCCTGGGACAGCCGGTAGCGGGCGCGCAGCAGCTCGAACAGCCGATCGGGACTGTGGTGCACCAGCGGCCGGAACACCCCCACCCGGTCGACCTGCCGGGTCAGGAGCTCCATGACCCCCAGTTCGACGACCTGCCGGCCGTCACCTCGGTCGATTCCGGTCACGTACACGCTGCGCGTCACGCGTGCTCTCCCTTTCCTCTTTCGTCCGTCGTCCGTCGTTCGTCACCGGGGTCGCAAAATCGCCCAGTGAGGTGAGCGAAACCCTCTTGACAATACCCTTCGCTGTGGATAAGGCGCCCGTCAGTAGGGGAGCGACACCTCCCTCGCGGACGTGAAACAATCGGATTGGCTCACCGGTATCAACAGCGAGCAGGAGACACAGCACGATGCGCATCGGAGTTCTCACCGCAGGCGGCGACTGCCCCGGCCTGAACGCCGTGATCCGGTCGGTCGTGCACCGGGCCGTCGCACAGTACGGCGACGAGGTGATCGGCTTCGAGGACGGGTTCGCGGGCCTGCTCGACGGCCACTACCGCCATCTCGACCTGGAGGCCGTCAGCGGCATCCTGGCCCGTGGCGGCACGATCCTCGGCTCGTCGCGACTGGAGCGCAACCGGCTGCGCGAGGCGTGCGAGAACGCCCCCGACATCGCCCGTGACTTCGGCATCGACGCGCTCATCCCGATCGGCGGCGAGGGCACCCTGACGGCGGCCCGCATGCTGTCGGACGCGGGTCTGCCGGTGGTCGGCGTCCCCAAGACGATCGACAACGACATCTCCTCCACGGACCGGACCTTCGGCTTCGACACGGCCGTCGGCGTCGCCACGGAGGCCATGGACCGCCTGAAGACGACGGCGGAGTCCCACCAACGGGTGATGGTCGTCGAGGTCATGGGCCGCCACGCGGGCTGGATCGCGCTGGAGTCCGGCATGGCGGCCGGCGCGCACGGCATCTGCCTCCCGGAGCGCCCGTTCGACCCCGCCGACCTCGTCAAGATGGTCGAGGAGCGCTTCGCGCGCGGCAAGAAGTTCGCGGTGATCTGTGTCGCCGAGGGCGCCCACCCCGCCGAGGGCACCATGGACTACGGCAAGGGCGAGATCGACCAGTACGGCCACGAGCGCTTCCAGGGCATCGGCACGGCCCTCGCGTTCGAGCTGGAGCGCCGCCTCGGCAAGGAGTCCAAGCCGGTCATCCTCGGCCACGTCCAGCGCGGCGGCGTACCCACCGCGTACGACCGTGTCCTCGCCACCCGCTTCGGCTGGCACGCGGTGGAGGCCGCCCACCAGGGCGAGTTCGGCAAGATGACCGCGCTGCGCGGGACCGACGTGGTGATGGTGCCGCTGGCCGAGGCGGTCACCGAGCTGAAGACGGTGCCGAAGGACCGGATGGACGAGGCCGAGTCGGTCTTCTAGCCACGAGCCGTCGGCCGCGAGCGCGTCGGCCCCGGGTCACCGGTTCCGCTCAGGGGCTGATCGCCTGGAGCGTCGTCCAGAAGCGGTCCACGATCCGGTTCAGGAACTCGCGGCCGGCCGCGCTGGAGTCACTGTTGTCGCCGCCCCAGCTGAGGGTCGCGGTCATCTGCCCCTGGTAGTCCTGGTGCAGCTCCTGGAGGGCGGTCTCCAGCGCGCGCCGGTCCAGGGGCACCATCTTGCCGACCGGCCGCACATACGCCTGCCAGCGCGTCGTGACGGCACTGCGCAGCAGGTCGGCGAGTTTCGCGTCGCGGCCCGTGACGGTGATGAAGTCCGGCAGCGACAGTCCGAGCAGCCCGGCGAGGGCGGCGGACTGACGGTCGGTGCCGCGCCAGTCGTCGAGCTCCTCCATGCGGAGATAGGCGGGCAGCTCGTGCCCGACGCTGCGGGCCACGTCCTCGGGCGCGAGACCCCGGGCGAGCCGGTGCTCGCGCAAGGTCCGCGGCTTGCCGAGCAGCTCGCTGGGCGAGCACCACAACACCCCCGCGAGCGCGGTGAGTTCACCACTGCTGGGGGTCGCGATCTCGCGCTCCCAGGCGATCACCAGGTCCTCGGTGACATAGGGGAGTCCGTACGAGGCACGCATGCCGTAGGCGACATGCTCGGGCCCCATGTTGAGAGCGGCGCGCAGTCTGCGGGCGGCGGGGGCGTCGAAGGGGGGAGTGGGCGGGGTCCGGCGGCTGGAGCGGTTGGGGTGGTTCGGCTGGTTCGGTTGGGCTGGGGGTCGGCGCACGGCCCACAACGTAGGGCGGCTGGAGTGAGGTGACTACGGTCTGTTCAGCCAGGATTACGGATTGTAGGAAGCTACGGCTACTGACGGGTTCGTTGACGGGGGAGATCGTCCGCGGGAGTGGGGTGGGTGGTGAGGGTGGTGGCGCCGGGGTGCAGGGGGACGGGGTCGCCGGGCGAGGGGGGCCGGTGAACGGCAAGGTCAAGGGGCATATTCGCGAGCGCTTGCTGATGTCGATCTCTTGGTGGCTCACGACGGGAGTGCCGCGGTTTTCGGTCGTCTGAACGAACCCCGAAGAGGGATACGTCAGGGGCGGTACCCCGGTCGGCCGCCGGGGGGTGGCTGAGTGGCGGCTCAATCCCGACGTCGGGGAGGCGAGGGCGGCTGCCCCAGTTCGCGGGCCCGGTTTCGGGTCATGGCGCCTTCGGCGGTGGCGTCGGCTCGGTCGAAGGCGTCGGATGCGAGGAGGTAGTGGGCCCCGGCCTCGGAGAATCGCTGCGCGCCCTCATGGCTTCGGGCGAGATTTCGTAGGGTCTGCGCAACCTTGTACCAGTCCTCGAACTCCCGATGGATCTCAAGCGCCTTCCCGTAGGCCTCCGTCGCCTCCTCCGCGCGGCCGGTGTCCTGGAGTGTGAGACCGAGGTTGTTCCAGGCCATCGCCTCCCGGTGACGATCGCCCGCGGCCCTGAACAGGTCGCGGGCGTGGGTATGGGCGTCGACCGCCTCCCCCGGGCGGCCGGCCTTGCGCAGCGCGTTGCCGAGGTTGTTCCACGCGGTGGCCTCGCGGAGGTGGTCGCCGGTCGCCCGGAACAGATCGCGGGCGCGGGTGTGCGCCTCGACCGCCTCCCCGGCCAGGCCCGCCTCGCGCAGGACACTGCCGAGCTTGGTCCAGGCGGCGGCCTCACCGAGCCGGTCGCCCGCACGCCGCGCGGCGTCCCGGGCGGTACGCGCGATGGCGATCCCGTCGCCGCAGTACCGTCGGCAGCGCAGATACTCCGCCAGGCACAGGGCCAGCCCCGCCGCCCGCCGCGCGTACCGCTCCTCCGCGGCCCACTGCACGGCCCCCACCAGCCCGGCCCGCTCCCCGTCCAGCCAGGCCAGCGCCTGCGCCCGGTCCTCGAAACGCACCGGCTCCGGCTGTCCCGGCAGCCAGTGCAACCAGTCGTCCGCGGTGTCCGCCCACCGCCAGTAGAACCCCAGCAGCCGCTCCCGGGCCGCCTCCCCCTCCTCCCGCAGGCCCGGATCCCCGGCTGCCACGCCCACCCCGAACGCCCGCACCAGGTCATGCAGCCGCCACCGCACATCCCCCTCCGCCCCACCCCCCTTCGCGGCCCCCCTCTTTCCCGCACGCCCCTTTCCCGCGTCCCCCTTCGCCCGCACGGCCGTGACGAGACAGGCGGCGGCCAGGTCCTCCAGGACCCCCACGGCGGCATCCTCGTCGAGGCCCGCGAGGGCGGCCGCGGCCTCCGTACCGGTGTCGGTGCCGGGGGCGAGCGCGAGCAGACGCAGCAGCCGGGCCTGGTCGGCCGGCAGTCGCCGGTACGACGTCTCCAGGACCGGGCGCAGCGCGAGGGAACGGCCGTACTGGTCGGTGCCCCGGCTGCCGTTGTCGAGGACGGCCAGCGCGTCGCCGACCTTCTCGATGTCGGCGACCAGGGTGGCGATCGGGCGGCTGCGGCGGCGGCGCAGCATCGCGGCGGCGATCTGCAGGGCGAGGGGCAAGTGGCCGCAGAGGACGGTCAGTTCACGCAGGGCCTCAGGTTCGCGGGCGGGGCGGTCGTCGTGCGGGTCGTTGCTGAGGGCCGTGGTCACGAGGGCGGTCGACTCGTCCTCGGGGAGGGTCTCCAGGTCCACGATGTGCAGCGGGAGCGAGTCGGGGCGGTCGCGGGAGGTGATCAGGACGCGGTGCCGGCCGGACCCGGGCAGGAGCCGCAGGAACTGGGGCGGGTCCGAGGCGTTGTCCAGCACCAGCAGCGTCCGGGCGCGGCGCTCGGCGAGATGCACCTGGTACATGTCGTACTGGCGGGCCGTCGTTCTCGGCAGATCCGGGCCGCGGATGCCGAGGGCGTCGAGGAGGGCGAGGACTGCCTGGTCCGAGGTGACGGGGTTGTCGTCGTAGCCCCGCAGATCGACGAAGAGCGTCCCACCGGGGAACCAGCCCTTCGCCCGCGCCTGGTGGGCGGCCTCGATCGCCAGCGCCGTCTTGCCGATGCCGCCCATGCCGGTCAGCGCGGAGATGAGCAGCGGGCGGGCGGTGGCCGGGCCGTCGGCGTTCGGGTCGAGATGGGTGAGCAGCCGGTGCAGGTCCGCGGCCCGGCCGGTGAAGCCGAGGGGGCGGGGCGGCAGGGCGGTGGAGGCGGTGGGGACCGGGACGTGCGCCGGGCCGGCCGGCCCGGACCGGCCGGGAGGGCGTGGCGGTGGCGCCGTCTCCCTGGGCTCCAGCTCGCGGAGCACGGCGATCGCCGCGTCGGCGGCCCGCTCGGCGGCGTACAGCTGTGCACCCCGCGCGTCCGCCCGCGCCTTGCCGGCGTCCGCCCGGTCGCTGATGCCCCGGATGATCAACGCGCCCGCGCGGCCGGCGAGATGGGCCGCGTGGGCCACCCCCGACCCCTCCATCTCGATGGCGACGGCGTCGTTGAAGTGCTCCCGGATGCGGTGGGCGAGGGGCGAGTCCGCGTCGGACAGGACGACGTCGCCCGCGGCGATCGGCTTGAAGTGGATGTGCGGTACGCCGCGCAGGGCCTGACGGGCCGCCGAGTCGAGGTGGTGCGGGGCCGGCCATGTCACCGGGCGGTCCAGGAAGCCGTCGGGGGTCTCCTTGCCACCGTGTATCGCGTACACCTTCGTGGCGACGACCACGTCGCCGAGGGCGATGTCCGCCTTGAGTGCGCCCGCCACGCCGACGAAGAGAACCGCTTGCGGGGCGAACCAGGTCATCACCCGCTCGGTGAGCGTGGCCGCGGTGAGTGTGCCCTCGCCCAGTTCCAGCAGGGCGATCTGCCAGGGCGTGCCGGGGAGCCGGCCCACCTCGGCACGGGTGCCGTAGTAGGGGTGGACGCGGGTCTCGGTGGCCGGGAGGTGGTCGCGGACCGCCCGGTATTCGAGGGAGAGGGCGGTGAGTACGGCGATGGTGGGTGCGGTGGCGGGCACCATTTCACGGTACTGCCAAGTGGACTGGTCGCAGCGGGAGTTGGGCGATCGATGGGGGCGTACCTTGTTGGCAGGCCGGGTTCGGCGGCGGTGCGGGGGCGGCGATGGACGACGAGGACGACGCGGACGGCACGCGGTACCGCGGGGATCATCTCGACTTTCGCGGAGCGGAGTTCAAGGGGCTCGTCGTCGCGCACGGGACCATTCACCAGCACGCCGCCGCGCCCACCGCCCTGGACGCGCTGCCCGCTCGGGTGACCGGGTTCGCCGGCCGGGGCCATGAGCTGGGACGACTCCTGGACACGTTCGACCCGTCAGGTGCCGGTGCCGGTGGTGGCGAGCCGGTGCCGGTGCCGGTCGCCATGCTGTACGGGACCGGCGGCATCGGCAAGACCGCGCTCGCGGTGGAGGCGGCTCACCAGGCGCGCGCGAAGGGGTGGTTTCCGGGCGGGGTGCTCTTCCTGGACCTGCACGGATACGACGACGATCCCGTCCCGGGCGAGCAGGCGCTGGCGGCGTTGCTCCGGGCGCTCGGTGTGGAGCCGGAGCACATTCCGGTACGGGCGGACGAGCGCGGCGCGTTGTACAGGTCGCTGCTGGCGGAACGGGGGCGGGAGCACGGCGCGGTGCTGGTGCTGGCCGACAACGCCTCCGCGCCGGATCAGGTACGACCGCTGCTGCCCGGGGACGCACGGCATCGCCTCCTGGTGACCTCGCGCGGCCGCTTTCCCCAACTGGGCGCACGACTGGTGGCGCTGGCCGAGCTGACGCCGGGCGAGGCGTACGAGCTTCTCGACCGCGCCCTGCGCATCGCGGACCCGGACGACGGCCGGATCGCCGAAGAGACCGAGGCGGCCATGGACGTCGCCGCTCGCTGCGGGTACCTGCCGCTCGCCCTCCGGCTCGCGGTGGCGCTGCTGGTGCTGGACCGGGAGAAGGCCGTCGCCGAGCTCGCGGCCCGGCTCGCCGAGTTCCGTGACCCCCTGCACCGCCTCGACGACGGTGACCCCAGGGTTCGGGCCGCCTTCGGCCTGTCGTACCGGCGACTGCCGCCCGACCAGGCCCGGTTGCTGCGCCTGCTGGCCCTCGCTCCGGGGGCCGAGGTCACCACCGCGGCCGTGACCGCCCTGACCGGGGACGACGTCCCGCCGACTGGCACCTTGGACGCGCTGGCCCGCGCTCACCTGGTCGAGCGGGGCAGCGAGGCCGGACGATGGCGGCTGCACGACCTGGTGCGGGTGTGCGGTGCGGGTGTGGTGGCGGGAGAGACGGATCTGCGGGAGGAGGGCGAGGCGGCGCGGGAGCGGTTGCTGGAGTTCTATCTGCGGTGGGCGGGGGCGGCGGACGCACGGCTGCGGTGGATCCCGGGGAATCCGGAGCCGGAGCGGTTCGCGGACCGGGGGCAGGCGCTGGCGTGGCTGGACGCGGAGCGTGCGGGGCTGGTGGCGGCGGTGCAGTGGGCCGCGGAGGAGCGGCACGCGCGACAGGCGGTGGCGCTGGCCGCGCATCTGGGGGCGTATCTGCTGTGGCGGCGCTACTTCGACGACGGGATCACCGTCGCCCGTGCCGCCCGAGCGGTCGCCCACGGCGCCGGCGACCGCCGTGACGAGGCTCTCGCGTGGAACCACCTCGGCCTGGCGCTACGGGAGGCGGGCCGGCCGGCGGAGACGATCGACGCCCACACCCACGCCCGCGACCTGTACGCGGCCCTCGGGGACCGGCACGGTGACGCCGTCGCGCGGGACCATCTCGGCCTGGCGCTGCGGGAGGCGGGCCGGGTGGCGGAGGCGATCGACGCGCACACCCGTGCGTGCGACCTGTTCCGGAGCGTCGGGGACCGGCACCGGGAGGCCATCGCATGGAACCACCTCGGTGTAGCCCTGCGGGCGGCGGGCCGGGCGGAGGAGGCGATCGACGCCCACACCCGTTCACGCGACCTGTGCCGGGCCGTCGGAGACCGCCACCGCGAGGCGGACGCGTGGAACAACCTCGGCGTCGTCCTGCGGGAGGCGGGGCGGACGGGGGAGGCCATCGAGGCGGGCGGCAGGGCTCTGGAGGTGTACCGCGAGTTCGACGACTGGTACCGGGCGGGCCAGACCCTGCTGAACCTGGGCTCGGCCCACAAGGAAGCCCGTCACCCCGCCGAAGCCCGCGCCCACTACCTCCAGGCGGCCGACGCCTTCACCCGCGCCGACGCCGCTCACCAGGCCGCGGCGGCCCGCACCGCCGCAGCCGGCCTCCTCACCCCTTGACCGCCCCACCCAACGCGAACCCCCCACCCAACCGCCTCGCCACCAGCACATAAAGCAGAATCACCGGCGTCGAGTAAATGATCGAGAACGCGGCCAGCTGTCCGTAGACCACAGTCCCCCGATTCCCGAAGAACTCATTGATGCTCACCGCCGCAGGCATCTGATCCGGCGTGAGCAGCAGCATGAACGGCACGAAGAAGTTCCCCCACATCATCACGAACGAGAACACCGTCACCACCGCCACCCCGGGCCCCATCAGCGGCAACACGATCCGCACCAGCGACTGGAGCGACGACGCCCCGTCCGTCCAGGCCGCCTCCTCCAGCTCCTTCGGCACGCCGTCCATGAAGTTCTTCATCAGCCAGATGGCGAACGGCAATTGGGAAGCCGCGAAGAAGAAGATCGTGCCCTGCATGGTGTCGATCAGATTCACCTGCACGAACAGCGCGTACACCGGCACCATGATCGCCGTGATCGGCAGGCTCGTCGCGAACAGGACCGTGAGCAGGAACGGCCGGTTGAAACGCGACCGGAACCGCGACAGCGGATACGCGGCCAGCGCCGCGCACGCCACCGTCAGCGCCGTGCCGCCGCCGCACAGGAGCAGGCTGTTGAGCAGGGGCGTGAAGGTGATGTCCGGGGTCAGGACGGCGTCGAAGTTGTCCAGGGTCACACCGTCGGGGAGCTTCACCTGGAGGGTGGCGTCCGTGTCCAGCGCGGAGAGGACCACCCAGGCCAACGGCAGCGCGAAGGCCGCGGCCACCGCCAGCAGGCCCGCGTCGGCGGCCAGGCGGTGCGTGGTGCGTCGGGAGGAGGGAGTACGGGGCGTCCGGGACATGAGTGTCAGACCTCCGTTCGCAGCAGACGCAGGTAGACCACCGAGAACAACGACCCCACCACCAGGAGCAGCAGAGCCACCGCGGTGCCGTAGCCGATCATGCTCTTCTGGAACGCCTCCTCGTACATGAACAGCGGCAGCGTCTGGCTCTTGCCGCCCGGGCCGCCCCTGGTCATCACCCAGATGAGCCCGAAGACGGACAGCGTCTGAAGGGTGATCAGCATCAGGTTGGTGCCGATCGAACGGCGGATCATCGGGAGCGTGATGTGCCACATCCGGCGCCAGCCGCCGGCGCCGTCGACCTCCGCCGCCTCCGTGATCTCCTTCGGGATCTCGTTCAGCGCGGCCGAGTAGACCAGCATCGAGAAGGCCGTGCCCCGCCAGACGTTCGCGAAGGACACCGCCAGGATCGGGAGGGTGAACAGCCAGTTCTGGGTGGGGAGTCGAAGCCAGTCCAGGATGGCGTTCAGGGTGCCCTCGCGGCGGAAGAAGGCGTAGAGGAGGAAGCCCGCGACGACCTCCGGCAGGACCCACGCCGTGATGACGATGCCGCCGACCAGCGTGCGGACCGGCTTGGACGCGCGCTGCATCAGGGCGGCCAGCGCCAGGCCCAGGGTGTTCTGGCCGAGCAGCGCCGAGATGACGGTGAAGACGAGCGTGAGCCAGACCGCGTTGACGAACGCCTCGTCGCCGAACGCCGTACGGAAGTTGTCGAAGCCGACGAACGAGTCCTCGGCCTGGCCGGTCAGCTGGAGGTCGGTGAAGGCGATGTAGGCGCAGTACGCGATCGGGCCGGCGAGGAAGAGGAGCAGGATGACCAGGGCGGGGGAGACGGGGAGGGCGCGGGCGAGGGTGCGGTGGAGTGGGGCGTGAGGATGCGGACGGGATCGGGAGCGGGGGCCGGGGTGGCGGCGGGGGCGGGGTCCGGGGGGTGAGGTCGGCGGGCCCGCGGGGGACTTGCCGGTCGTCGGGCCCGTCGCGTCGTGCGGTGCTTCGGCGGTCATGGGCGGTCGTCCTCGCCGTCTCTCACGTCTCGGTCACTTCTCGGTCACCTCTCCGTCCGCCGCCGACTTCAGCTCCTCGTCGTAGCCCTTGGCCGCCTCCTGCACCGACATGTCGCCCGTCGTCACGCCCTCCATCGCTTCCTGGACGGCGGTGGAGACCTTCGGGTACGCCGGGTAGGCGGGGCGGTAGTGGGTGCTCGCGACGAGGTCCGTGAAGAACTTGGTGCCGGGTTGGGCGTCGGTGTACGCCGGGTCGTCCGCGACGTCCTCGCGTACGGCGATGCCGGAGTTGGCGACGTACCACTTCTGGGCGTTCGCCTTCGTCTGCATCGTCCTGATGAACTCGAAGGCCAGGTCGGGGTTGCCCGCCTTGGCCGGGACGGCCCAGGTCCAGCCGCCGGACATGCTCACCTTGCCGGGGGCCTGACCGTGCTGCGTGGGCATGGCGGCGAGGCCCAGCTCGTCGGACCACTCGGGCCATTCGTGACCGCTGCCGGGCAGCCAGTCCTGCGGGAGCCAGGAGCCGTCGAGGGCGATGGCGAGCTTGCCCTTGGGCAGCCACTCGCCGCGCACCCGGGTCATGACGTTGGGGTCGAGGGCGTCGGAGACGTCCGGGCCGAGCTTCTCCTTGTAGACGGTCTCGACGAAGGACAGGGAGTCCTTGAAACCCTGGCTGCCGGCGATCCACTTCTTGGCGGCCTTGTCGTACAGCGGGTCCGAGGCGCCGCCGCTCGCGCCCGTGCCGTACAGCAGCATCTCGAACGTCTGCATGGTGGCCGCCTCGCCGACGGGCTTGCCCGTGTAGACGTTGAGGGGGATGACCCCGGGGACCTTCTCCTTCACGGTCCGGGCGGCGTCGAGGACGTCGTCCCAGGTCTTCGGCTGCCAGTCGGCGGGCAGGCCGGCCTTCTTGAAGATGTCCTTGCTGAACCACAGGCCCCGGGTGTCCGTCCCGTCCGGGACGCCGTACGTCTTCCCGTCCTCGCCCTGCGCCGCCGCCTTCGCCGTGTCGATGAACTTGTTCCAGTCCGGCCACTTGGCGAGGTACGGGTCGAGGGGCTTCAAATACCCGCTGGTGATGTCCGAGTTGATGAGGAACGTGTCCTCGTAGACCAGGTCGGGGGCGGTCTTGGGGGAGCGGAGCATCTGCTGGAGCTTGGTGTAGTACTCCGAGTCCGGGGCCTTGATGGGGACGAGCTCGACCTTTTTGCCGGGGTTCGCCTTCTCGAACTGCTTCTTGATGTCCGCGAGGTAGGTGTCCATCACCTTGATGGAGTTGTCCGTGGACTGTTTGAAGGAGACCTTGACGGTGTCCGGATCACTGCCGGAGCCGCTGCCGCAGGCGGTGAGGGTGCCTGCGGCGGCGAGGGTGAGGGCGAGGAGTGTGGGGAGGGCGCGGAAGGGGGGCTGTGTGGGGCGGGTGGCGGTGGGGCGCACGGGCATGACCTCCTGCGGGCGCACGTCGTTGTGGCGCGGGGATGGCTGCCTGGTGAACGTAGGTTGAGTGGTCTAGTCAGGTCAATGCGTGTGCGGCTGATTGGGCGTTGGCGGCCAAACCGGGGGCGTTGGCCCGGGTGTAGGCCTCGGCGGCCCGGAGGTAGTGGGCGCGGGCCTCGGCGGGGCGCTGGGTTTTCTGGTGGGCCTGGGCCAAGCCGTGGAGGGTCACGCCCGTCCTGTACCAGTCTTCGAACTCGTAGCAGATTTCGAGGGCTTTGCGGTACGCCTCGATCGCTTCCTCCGCCCGGCCCGCATCCATCACGGCGGCGCCAAAGTTGTACCAGGCCACGGCTTCGCCGTGGCGGTCTCCCAGGGCCTGACAATGCTCTCGGTCGCGGGTGTGGGCGTCTACCGCCTCTTCCGTCCGGCCCGCCACCCGCAGGGCGAGGCCCAGGTTGTTCCACGCGTTTGCCTCGCCTTGCCGGTTCCTGGCGGCTCTGTGCAGGTCGCGGGCTCGGGTGTGGGCGTCGATGGCCTCCTCGGCCCGGCCGGCCTCCCGCAGGGCATTGCCCAGGTTGTTCCACGCGTTTGCCTCGCCGCGGCGGTTCCTGGTGGCTCTGTGCAGGTCACGGGCCCGGGTGTGGGAGTCGATGGCCTCCTCCGCCCGGCCCACCTCCGAGAGCGCGTTGCCGAGGTCGATCCATGCGGCGGCCTCGGCGTCGTGGTCCCGGGCCCGGTGGGCGGCCTCCCGTGCAGCTTGCGCGACGGTGATCCCGTCCTCCAGATACCGCCGCCAGAGCAGGTACACCGCAAGGCGCTGGGCCAGCCGCACCGCCTTCTGTGCGTACCGTTCGTCGCTCGCCCACTGCACGGCGGCCACCAGCCCTGCCCGCTCCCCGTCCAGCCACGCCAGCGCCTGCCCCCGCTCCGCGAACCGCGCCGGCTCCGGCTGCCCCGGTAGCCACTGCAGCCGGGCATCCGCCTCAAAGGCCCACCGCGAGTAGAACTCCAGTAACCGTTCCCGCGCCGCTTCCCCCTCCTCCAGCAGACATGCGTCCTCCGCGACCACACCTGCCCCGAACGCCCGCACCAGGTCATGCAATCGCCACCGCACATCCCCACGCGTCAGCACCGGCGTCACCAGACCACCTGCGGCCAGGTACTCCAGCAGCCCCATGGCGGCGTCCGTTTCCAGGCCGGCAAGTGCGGCCACGGCCTCCGTGCCCGACTCGGCGCCGGGAGCCAGGGCCAACAGACGCAGCAGCCGGGCCTGTTCGGGCGGCAGGCGTCGGTATGAGATCTCCAGGACCGGCCGCAGGGTGAGGGAACGGCCGTACTGGTCCGTGCCCCGGCTGCCGCTGTCAAGGACGGTCAGCGTGTCTCCGACCTCCCTGATTTCTGTCACCAGCGAGGCGATGTCACGCCGGCGGCGTCGACGGAGCATCGCGGCGGCGATCTGGAGCGCGAGGGGCAGATGACCGCACCACTGGGTCAGTTCGCGCAGGGCTCGCGGTTCTCGCGCCGGACGGTCGTCGCGCTCGTCGGCGCTGTGGAGGGCACGGGTCACGAGGGCCACGGAGTCGTCCGAAGCCAGCGTCTCAAGGTCGATCAGGCGTACGGGCAGTGCATCCGGTCGATCCCGGGAAGTGATCAGGACCTGGTGGTGATCGATGCCGGGCAGGAGCGGGAGGAACTGGGACGGGTCCGAGACGTTGTCCAGGATCAGCAGTGTCCGGTTCAGTCGTTCACACAGCAGCCTGCGATAGACGTCGTACTGCCGCGCGGCCTCCTGCGGCAGCTCCGCGCCCCGCACACCCATCGCATCGAGCAGCGCCAGCACCGCCTGATCCGCCGTCACCGGATCGTCGTCGTACCCCCGCAGATCCACGAACAGCGTCCCACCGGGGAACCACCCCTCCGCACAGGCCCGATGCGCCGCCTCCACCGCCAACGCCGTCTTCCCGATACCGCCCATCCCCGTGACAGCGAAGATGAGCACAGGAAGCGCATCCGAGTCCCCGCCGCCTGCATCAGGCGCGAGCTGTGCGAGCAACCGCTCCAGCTCCGCCGACCGCCCCGTGAACCCCAACGGCCGCGGCGGCAGCATCGCGCTCGCGCGCGGAACCGGCCCGTGGACGGTACCCCTACCCCCGGTCTCCTCCGGTCTGCTTGCCGATGACGGTCCCGTAGAAGGTCCCGCCCCGAAAGTCGATGTGGTCGCCCCCACCCCGTTGGGGCCCCTCCTCGGAGTCGGCGGACCCGGACGCCCCACCCCGCGGCCGATGCTTCCGCAGCACCGCCACCGCCACGGCGGCCGCCTGCGCGGCAGCCCGCTCCTGCGACCCGGACGCGTCGTCGTCCCCCTTGCCGGCGTTGGCCCGGTCGCTGATCCCCCGGATCACGAGCGCGTCCAACTGCCCGCTCAGATGCGCCGCGTGAGCCGCCCCGGAACCCTCCATCTCGATCGCGTACGCGTCGCCGTAGTTCCGCCGGATGAAGTCCGCGAAGGCGGATTCGTGATCGGCCAGGACGACATCCCCGCAGGCGATCGGCTTACGGTGCCCCCGCACCCCCTCCACCGCCAGCTCCCGCAACGCCGACCGCGCCGCCTGCACCAGCCGGTGCGAGCCGTGCCAGACCTCGGGGCGCGCCTGGAAGCCGTCCGGTGTCACCTTGCCGCCCTGGACGGCGTACACCTTGGTGCCGACCACGACGTCGCCGAGCTCGATGTCGTCCTTCAGCCCGCCCGCGACCCCGACGAAGAGCACCGCCTCGGGGCGGAGCCAGGAGACCAGCCGCATGGTGAGCGCGGCGGCGTTCATCGCCCCCTCGCCCAGCTCGGCGATGGCAAGCGTCCAGGGCGTGCCCGCGAGCCGGCCGCGTTCGACGCGGGTTCCGTCGTCGTGGACGAGTTCCTCGGTGTCGTCCAGGTGGGCGCGTACGGCGTCGTACTCGACGGGGAGCGCGGTGAGGACGACAACGCTGGGAGAAGTCTCTGACACCCCCTTAAGGTACTGCCAAGTGACCAGCGCAGGAGGGCCGTTGGCCACCCGGGGAACCAAGGGGCCGGGGAACCAGGGAACCAAGGCATCAGGGGGAAGGGGACCGCCGCCATGGCCGGGACGGAGTCGGACGTCACCGTGGGGCAGTTGCTGCTCGCCGAGTACCAGAGCCTGAAGGACGAGCAGAAGGCCCGCATCGGGTTCCGGGACAACCTGCTGTATGTCACCCTCGCGGTCGTCGCCGCGGTCGTCGCCGCCGCGGCCCAGGCGAAGCAGACGTCGATGCTGCTGGCGTTGCCGCCGGTGTGCGTGGTGCTCGGGTGGACGTACCTGGTCAACGACGAGAAGATCTCGGCGATCGGGAGGTATGTCAGGGGCGAACTGGCGCCCCGGCTCGGTCAACTCGCCGGTGCGGAGGCTGCCTTCGGGTGGGAGACGTTCCATCGGGGGGACGCCCGGCGCCGGTCGCGCAAGGTCGTGCAGCTCGTCGTCGACCTGCTCGCCTTCTGTGTCGTACCGCTGAGCGCGCTCATCGTGTACTGGGCGGGCGACGAGACCTCGACGGGACTCGTGCTGCTGTCCGTACTGGAGGCACTCGCCGTGGCCGGGCTGGCGGCGTACGTCGTGCTGTACGCGCTGCCGTTCGGGCCGGCGGCGGCAGACGCGGCGGGGACCAGCGGCAACAGCGGGAACAACGGGGGCTGAGCCCCGCACCAGCTCACCCCCCGCTGGTGCCCGAAACCCACCGATAGACCAACTCCGGCCGCCCCACCTGCCCATAGACCGGCGCCCGCTCAGCCCTCCCCGCCTCCACCAGGTGCTCCAGATACCGCCGGGCCGTGATCCGCGAAATCCCCACGGTCTCGGCGACCCCCGCCGCGGTCACCCCCTCGTCCGCCTCCCGCAGCGCCCCCGTCACCCGCTCCAGCGTCGGCCCGCTCAACCCCTTCGGCAGCGCCGCCGGCCCCGGCGCCCGCAGCGCGGCCAGGGCCCGGTCCACCTCGTCCTGCCCGCTCGCCTCTCCCACCGCCGCGTGGAACTCGGCGTACCGGACCAGCCGGTCCCGCAGCGTCGCGAAGGTGAACGGCTTCAGGACGTACTGCACGACCCCGAGCGACACCCCCTCCCGTACGACGGCCAGATCCCGCGCCGACGTCACCGCGATGACATCCGCGTGATGCCCGGCCGCCCGCAGCGAGCGGGCCAGCTGCAGCCCGTGCACATCGGGCAGATGCAGGTCGAGCAGCAGCAGGTCCACCGGCGTCCGCTCCAGGGCGCGCCGCGCCTCCGCGCCCGTGTGCGCCTTGCCGACCGCGACGAAGCCCGGCACCCGGCCGACGTACATCATGTGCGCGTCCGCCGCCACCGGATCGTCCTCCACGACCAGGACACGAATCGCCTGCTCGGCCGACGCCGTCATACGTCACCTCTCGAAACCGCCGTGCCCCCGGAACCGGCCCCCTCCGCCGAACGGGAACCTCGCGTCGAGGAGGAATCCTCCGCTCCGGCGGTGCCTTCCGCCTCAGCGGTACCCGCCGCCTCAGCGGTGCCTTCCGCCCCAGCAGTACCTTCCGGCCCAGCGGTACCTTCCGTCCCGGTGGAACCCTCCACCGAACCCGCGCCTCCCCCCGACGCGGTCTCCGCCAACGGCAACCGCACCTCGAACACCGCCCCGCCCCCGTCGGCCTCCGTCACCGACAGCACCCCTTGGTGCCGGTTCGCGGCCTGCCGTGCGAGCGCCAGTCCCAGACCCCGGCCCCCCGGCCCGGCCGGCTTCGTGGAGAAGCCGCGCTGGAACACCGTCTCGACGAGCGCGGGGTCCACCCCGGCCCCGGTGTCCGACACCCGTAGCACCAGCTCGCCACCCTCGCCGCCCTCGGCGTATGCCGTCACCGTCACCCGTGCACCCACGCTTCCCTGTGCCGCGTCGACCGCGTTGTCGATCAGGTTGCCCAGTATCGTCACGAGGTCCCGGGCGGGCAGGGTGTCCGGCAGCAGGCCGTCGTCCAGGCGGCTGTCCTCCGATACGACGAGCTCCACGCCCCGCTCGTTGGCCTGCGCCGTCTTGCCCAGGAGGAGGGCCGCGAGCACCGGCTCGCTGACCGCCGCGACCACCTGGTCCGTCAGGGCCTGGGCCAGCTCCAGTTCGGCCGTCGCGAATTCGACCGCCTCCTCGGCCCGCCCGAGCTCGATCAGGGAGACCACCGTGTGCAGCCGGTTCGCCGCCTCGTGCGCCTGGGAGCGCAGTGCCTGGGTGAAGCCCCGCTCGGAGTCCAACTCGCCCATCAGCGACTGGAGTTCGGTCACATCGCGCAGGGTCACCACCGTGCCGCGGCGTTCCCCGCCCGACACCGGTGAGGTGTTCACGGCCAGGACGCGCTCCGCCGTCAGATGGACCTCGTCGACCCTGGGCTCCGAGGCCAGCAGCGCCCCGGTGAGGGGTGCGGGCAGGCCGAGCTCCGCGACCGACCGGCCCACCACGTCGCCGGCCACGCCCAGCAGCTCCCGCCCCCCGTCGTTGATCAGCGCCACCCGGAACTGCCCGTCCAGCATCAGCAGCCCCTCACGCACCGCGTGCAACGCGGCCTGGTGGTAGTCGTGCATCCGGCTCAGCTCGGCCGCGTTCATGCCGTGGGTGTGCCGGCGCAGCCTGGCGTTGATCACATACGTGCCGATCGCACCCAGCGCGAGCGCGCCCGCCGCGACCCCGATCAGCGCCGTCAGCTGGTCCTGCACCCGCTTGCTGATCGCCTCGACCCTGATCCCCGCGCTGACCATGCCGACGATGTGCGCCGGGTCCCGCCCCCCGTCGTAGATCGGCACGACCGCCCGCACGGACGGGCCGAGCGTGCCGGTGTACGTCTCGGTGAAGGACTCCCCGCGCAGCGCGCGCGCCGTGTGGCCGCGGAAGTGCTGGCCGATCTGCTCCTCGTCGGGGTGCGTCCAGCGGATGCCCTTGGGGTTCATGATCGTGACGAAGTCGACCTCGGCGTCGTGCTGGACACGGAGCGCGTACGGCTGGAGCTCGGCCGTCGGGTCGGCGGCGCGGATCGCCTCCCGCACGGACGGGGCGTCGGCGATCGACTGAGCCACGGCGTTGGCCTGGCGGCCCGCCGCTTCCTCGGCCTGGCCGCGGTCGCTGATGTAGGTGAACACCGCGTACCCGGCGACGAGCACCGCTATCAGCACGGCCTGCATCGCGAAGAGCTGGGCGGCCAGGCTGCGGGGCCGGGGGACGGGGATGCGCATGTCGTCAGTCTGCCTCGCTGGCTGATTGTGAACTAAATGAACGGAAGGGTGACCGCCCTCACACGGCAGGAGATAGTCACCGCATCGCTGAGTAGTACGCCCCCGTCCCCCGGGGCCCGCGAGCCGGTCAGCGAACCCCCACCCCGGACGTGAGCCGCACGCCGGTGACAACCGACGAAGACGTCAAGGAGGGCAGCCGTGGCCGCCGCCAGTTCCCCCGGCAAGGCATCTGCCGCACCCGTCGCCAAGCGGGACCGCACGCACTACCTCTACATCGCGGTGATCATCGCGGTGGCCCTCGGTATCACCGTGGGTCTGGTCGCGCCCGACTTCGCGGTCGAGCTGAAGCCCATCGGCGCGGGCTTCGTGAACCTGATCAAGATGATGATCTCGCCGATCATCTTCTGCACGATCGTGCTCGGCATCGGTTCGGTACGCAAGGCCGCCAAGGTCGGCAAGGTCGGCGGTATCGCGCTGGGCTACTTCCTCGCGATGTCGCTGGTCGCGCTCGGTATCGGTCTCGTCGTCGGCAACATCCTGGAGCCGGGCACGGGTCTGCAGATCACCGACGCCATCAAGGACGCCGGCCACGAGCAGGTCGACTCGGAGGCCAAGGACACCACCGAGTTCCTGCTCAGCCTCATCCCGACCACGATGGTCTCCGCCTTCACCTCGGAATCGGTCCTGCAGACCCTGATCATCGCGCTGCTCGCCGGCTTCGCGCTGCAGGCCATGGGCTCGACCGGGGAGCCGATCCTGCGCGGTGTGCAGCACATCCAGCGGCTCGTCTTCCGCATCCTCGCCATGGTGATGTGGGCCGCGCCGATCGGTGCCTTCGGTGCCATCGCGGCCGTCACCGGGTCGGCCGGCATCGACGCGCTCAAGGAGCTCGCCATCCTGATGCTGGGCTTCTACGTCACCTGCTTCCTCTTCGTCTTCATCGTGCTCGGCGCGCTGCTGCGGATCGTCTCCGGCCTCAACATCTTCACGCTCTTCAGGTACCTGGGCCGTGAGTTCCTGCTGATCCTGTCCACCTCCTCCTCCGAGTCCGCGCTGCCGCGCCTCATCGCGAAGATGGAGCACCTCGGCGTCAGCAAGCCGGTGGTCGGCATCACCGTCCCGACCGGCTACTCCTTCAACCTCGACGGCACCATGATCTACATGACCATGGCGTCCCTGTTCATCGCCGACGCCATGGGTACGCCGATGTCGATCGGCGAGCAGATCCCGCTGCTGCTCTTCCTGCTGGTCGCCTCCAAGGGCGCCGCCGGTGTCACCGGCGCCGGTCTGGCCACGCTGGCCGGTGGCCTCCAGTCGCACAAGCCCGCCCTGGTGGACGGCGTCGGCCTCATCGTCGGCATCGACCGCTTCATGAGCGAGGCCCGCGCCCTGACGAACTTCGCGGGCAACGCCGTGGCCACGGTCCTGATCGGCACCTGGACCAAGGAGATCGACCGGGACCAGGTCGACCAGGTGCTCGCCGGCCGCCTCCCGTTCGACGAGACGACCCTCCTCGACGACGCCCACGGCGCCCCGGCCGAGGCGCCGGAACAGGGCGGCGGCAAGGAGGACAAGGAGCTCGCCAAGGCCTGACCCGGCCGACCGGCCCGACCGGCCGACCTTCGAGTCCGGCCCGGTCCCGCACTCCGGACGCCCGGCCCCCCCCCCCCCCCGGGGCGGGGGGGGGGGCCCGGCCGCGGAACCCCCTGGTAGTGTTGGGGCGCACTCACCGTGAACCCCCCCCCCCCC
>NZ_JBHYJA010000055.1:0-7289 GCF_042740355.1 Streptomyces sp. NPDC059010 | reverse complement strand
CCCGACCTGCGAGTCCGGCCCGGCCCCCCACCCCGCACGCCCGCCCCCGCCTGAACCGGGGCCGGGCGTCCGGCCATGACGTCGAAACGCCTTTGAGTCATGTCGCCGAAATCCCTTTGACCCGCCGCCCGCCGGGCCACACGCTGGAGGCCCCGACGCAGGCCGTCCGGCAGGAGGCGCGCATGACGGTACAGGTATCGACCGGCTCATTCGGCGGCGATGAGACGTCCCCCGTCTCACTGGACCAGGTGAGCGACCTGTTCTTCGAGTTCCTGACCGCGGTCACCCGCGCCTCGCGCAAGGACGGGCAGGACGGCCGCAACCTCAGCACCCGGCTGATGGCCCACCTCGGCTCCACCCCCAGCGACCGCCCCGTGGTCAAGGTGGCGTACGCGCCGTACGACCTGCCGAACGTCCATCTCGCCCTGGAGCGCTGGTTCGGCGCCGACCCCGCCCGCTCCTACGAGCTGATCGGCCTGCGCGGCGCCCAGCACCACGGCGACCTCACCCTCGGCGACATCCTCGACGCGGCCGACCGCTACGACCGTTTCGTGATCGGCGCCGTCGACTACGCCCACCTCCCCGTCGCACCGGACACCGAACTGGCCTGCGTCTCCTGCGGTTTCTACCTCGGCAGCGAGGGCGACGAACGGTTCGCGGTACTGCTGCGCGGACCGCAGGACGAGTACGGGCGCAACAAGGTCGAGGTCGAGGTCCTCGCCCGGGACAAGGAGTTCGCGGACCGGCTGCTCGCCGAGCTCGACACCCTCGTACGCACGCACAACGTCTTCCGCGGCCAGGTCCTCTCCTTCGAGGGCTCGGAGTTCGGGCACGGCCTGGGCCCCTTCCGCTTCCACCGCCGCCCCGACCTCACCCGCGACGACATCGTGCTCCCCGCCGGCCTCCTCGAACGTCTGGAACGCCAGGTCATGGGCGTCGCCCGGCGCCGCGAACAGCTGCTCGCGGCGGGCCAGCACCTGCGCCGCGGACTCCTCCTGTACGGCCCGCCCGGCACCGGCAAGACCCACACGATCCGCTATCTGCTCTCCCACCTCCCGCAGTTCACGGTCGTGATCCTCGCCGGCACCAGCATCACGGCCATCGGCCCCGCCTGCGCCCTGGCCCGGATGCTCCAGCCCGCGCTCGTCGTCCTGGAGGACTGCGACCTGATCGCCGAGGCCCGCGACTACGGCGGCGGCGACCAGCCGCTGCTCTTCCAGGTCCTCAACGAGATGGACGGCCTCGGCGACGACGCCGACGTCGCCTTCCTCCTCACCACCAACCGCGCCGACCTGCTGGAACCGGCCCTCGCCCAGCGCCCCGGCCGCGTCGACCTCGCCGTGGAGATCCCCCTGCCCGACGCCGACGGCCGCGCCCGCCTCCTCGGCCTCTACGGCATCGGACTCGGCCTCGGCAAGGACCTCACGGACGAGGTCGTGACCCGCACGGAGGGCACGACGGCCTCCTTCGCCAAGGAGCTGGTGCGGCGTTCCGTACTGATCGCGGCGGAACGCGAGTCGGCCGGCACGGAGGCGGAGGACGTCCGCGCCGCCCTCGACGAACTCCTCTCCGACCAGGACCACCTCACCCGCCGCCTGCTCGGCGTACGGGGCAATGACGAGGAGGAGACCCCCGAGGGGCCGGCGGCACTGCCGCACGACTGACCGGCGGAGGATGTCAACCGACGGCGTCACCCGACGGCGTCAACCGACCGGAACGGCCGCGCTGTTCAGCCGCTCCAGCTCCTGCGCGCTCAGCATCAGGTCGGCCGCGCCCGCCGAGTCCCGGATCGTCTCCGGGCGGCTCGCCCCCGGAATCGGGATCACGGCCGGGGACCGGGCCAGCAGCCAGGCCAGGGCCACTCGCTGAGGGCTGACACCGTGCTCCTGCGCCACGGCACGGAAGGCACCGAGCCGGGTGTCATGCTCCCTCCCCGACGGCCCGTCCAGCGAGCTGCGGGAGATGCCGCCCAGCGGACTCCACGGCAGGAACGCCGGCCCCAGTCCCGCGCACAGCCGGAGCTCGGCCTCGCTGTCGCGGACGGCCGGCGAGTACTGGTTCTGCACCGACACCAGCCGGTCGCCGAGGATCCGGTGGGCGGCGCGGATCTGGTCCACGTCGGTGTTGGAGACACCGGCCAGCCGGATCTTGCCCGCGTCGAGCAGCTCGCGCAGTGCGCCGACGGATTCCTCGAACGGGACGGCCGGGTCGGGTTTGTGCAGCTGGTAGAGCCCGATCGCCTCGACGCCGAGCCGCCGCAGCGAGGCCTCGGCGGCGGCCTTGAGGTGGCGGGGGTCGCCGTTCACCGTCCAGCTGCCGTCGGCAGGTCGGCCCCGGCCGCCCTTGGTGGCCACCAGCACGCCGTCCTTGTCGCCGCCGTACGTGGCGAGTGCACGGGCGACGAGGAGTTCGTTGTGGCCGGGTTCCGCGCCCGGCAGATGGTAGGAGTCCGCCGTGTCCAGCAGCGTGATTCCCGCGTCCAGGGCGGCGTGCACGGTGGCCAGGGCGCGCCGCTCGTCGGGGTGGCCCTCGATGGACAGCGGCATCGCGCCGAGGCCGATCGCGCTCACGCGGTGGGGGCCCAGCGTGCGGTGCCGCATGTCAGGCTCCGTCCTTTCCGAGGGTCTCGGCGACGGCCTTCGGGAGCCATTGCCGGGCGTGTGTGAAGCGGAAACCGAGCCGTGTGGCACGGGAGTTGTCCATGCCGTAGGCGCGGGCGAAGGAGAAGGGGGAGACGTCGCCGACCTCGACGTGCCGGAAGACGGTCCGGCCGTCCAGGAAGTGGGCGGCGATCTCGGCGCACAGGTCCTCGGTGGTCAGCAGGCCGTGCGAGGCGGCGTTGACCGGACCCGTGAAGTCCTGGCCCACCGCCCAGTACAGAAAGTCGGCGATCTCCTCGACATGGATGTACGTCGCCGGATGGTTCACCACGGGTACGGCGATCGGCTCACCGGCGCGGATACGGCTCGCGTAGTGCGCCATACGGCCGGTGAAGTCGTCGTCGCCGCCCAGCACATGGGCGACACGCACCGCCGTGTACGGGAAGGCCGGGTCGGCGGCGAACACGGCCTCCGCCTGCCGCTTGCCCTCGCCGTAGTGGGTGTCGAGGAACTCCGGGTCGTCCCAGGGGAGTTCGAGGTCGACGGGTACGCCCGCCGGGTCCACGTCCGTCTCCCGCACGGGGGCGATCGAGTCCTCGTACTCGTACACCTCCACCGTCGACGTCAGCACATAGCGCCGGGTGCGGCCGGCGAAGACCCGGCGGGCGATCTCCGCCTGGCGCGGCGTGTAGCAGACCTGGTCGACCACGGCGTCGAACGTGCGTGAACCCAGCGCCGCCGTCAGGGACTTCTCGTCGCCGCGGTCGGCGACCAGATGGACCGCCCCCGGCGGTGGCGGCGACGACCCTCGATTCAGCACCGTCACGCTGTCCCCGGCGGCCAGCAGCCGGGCGATCAGCCGCTTGCCGAAATAGCGGCTGCCGCCTATGACCAGTACCTCTCGTGCCTTTCCCATGACCATAATTCTCCGGGCCATACACCGCGTCCTGAAGGGGAAGACATGGGAGATCCGGCCGCCGCGCCAAAAGAACCACGGCATCTGCGCCCGGCCACCGCCGAAACATCGGTGGCCTTCGACGCCCTGGACCGGCAGATCCTGGAACTGCTCCAGACCGACGGCCGGATCAAGCTCAGCGAACTGGGCCGCCGGGTACGGCTCAGCCCGGCCGCCGTCACCGAACGGGTACGGCGACTGGAGGCGGCCGGCGCGATCACGGGGTACGGCGCCCAGGTCGCCCCCGCCCGGCTCGGCTACGGCATCCAGGCCTTCATCCGGGTCAACCCGCACGGCGGCTACACCCTGCGCCACCCGCGCACCCTGGAGCTGATCGACCGCCCGGAGATCATCGAGGTCCACCACGTCGTCGGCGAGGACTGCTGGATCCTCAAGGTCGCCGTCGAGGACACCGTCCACCTGGAGGAGATCCTCGAACAGACCTCGGCGCTGGGCCGCACCACGACGTCGATCGTGCTGTCCTCGCCGCTGCCGAGGAAGCCCCTGCTGCCACGGTTGCCCTGACGTCGGCGTCAAGGCTTACGTTCGTACGCATGCGAATCGGCGAGCTGGCCGCGCGGGCCGGGACCACGACGCGCACGTTGCGCTACTACGAGTCGCGGGGGCTGCTGCCCGCGCGGCGCAGCGGCAACGGCTATCGGACGTACGACGAGGCCGACCTGAAGCTGTTGCGGCAGATCAGGACGTTGCAGGACTTCGGGTTCGACCTGGAGGAGACCCGGCCGTTCGTGGAGTGTCTGCGGGCCGGGCACCCGGAGGGCGACTCGTGTCCCGCCTCGCTCGCGGTCTACCGGCGCAAGCTGGACGAGCTCGACGCGCTGATCGGCGAGTTGCAGGCCGTGCGGGCCAAGATCGGCCTGCGGCTGTCGATGGCCGAAGGGGAACCACCGTTGTGCGAACTGGGAGGGCAGGAGCTGTGATCAAGGCCGCGGGTGTGGCAGAGGTGACGGACGCGGACTTCGAGGCGGAGGTGATCGGGGCGGAGCTGCCGGTGCTGGTGGAGTTCACCGCAGACTGGTGCCCGCCGTGCCGGCAGATGGGGCCGGTGCTCCGCGCCCTCGCGGCGGAGGAGCGCGAGCGGTTCAAGGTGGTCCAGCTGGACGTGGACACCAACCCGGAGACGACGAACGCCTACAAGGTGCTGTCGATGCCGACGTTCATGGTCTTCCGGGGCGGTGAGCCGGTGCGGTCGATGGTGGGGGCGCGGCCCAAGCGACGGCTCTTGGCGGAGATCGAGGGCGCCCTCTGACCTGACGTAATACAAAGAAATCCCCCGAGCAATTGCGCTCGGGGGATTTCTTTGCGTATATTCAATGGTTCGCGACTTCACGGGAATTCGGTCGCGGAGAAGTCCAGTAGGCACAGTGTATCGGCCCGGGAGTGGAATTGTCAAACAGCGATGAAATTCGTGGTGAGCAGGAATTCATCGACGTGCTGTATGCCCGCGTGGACGGCCTGCGCGCCGGCACCGAGGGCGGTGTCACGGACGCGCTCGCCCAGGGCAACACGCCCATGCAGGCCCGGCTGGAGCGGGACATCCTGGTCGCCGAGCGCTCGGGGCTGCTCGCCGCGCTGAACGCGGTCGACGGCTCGCTGTGCTTCGGCCGGATCGACCTGGCCGCGGGCGCCACCCACCACATCGGCCGGATCGGCCTGCGCACCGACGACGCGGACCACACGCCGATCCTCATCGACTGGCGGGCCGATGTCGCCCGCCCGTTCTACCTGGCCACCGGCCACACCCCGATGGGCCTCAGGCGCCGGCGGCACATCACCACCAGCGGCCGTACCGTCACCGCCCTGCACGACGAGATCCTCGACCTCGGGGACCGGGAGCGGACCGGTCACGAGGACCCGACCGGTGACGCCGTACTGCTCGCCGCCCTCGACGCCGCGCGCACCGGCCGGATGCACGACATCGTGCAGACCATCCAGGCCGAGCAGGACGAGATCATCCGCGCGCCCCATCGCGGGGTGCTGGTGGTGGAGGGCGGCCCCGGCACCGGCAAGACGGCCGTCGCGCTGCACCGCGCCGCGTATCTCCTCTACGAACACCGCGAACTGCTCGCCAAGCGCGCGGTCCTGATCGTCGGCCCCAACCCGGCCTTCCTCGGCTATATCGGCGAGGTCCTGCCCTCGCTCGGCGAGACCGGCGTACTGCTGGCCACGGTCGGCGAGCTGTTCCCCGGTGTGCGGGCGACGGCGACCGACACGCGGGCGGCGGCCGCGGTGAAGGGGCGGGCCGACATGGCGGACGTGCTCGCCGAAGTCGTACGGGACTGGCAGGCGCTGCCCGATCCGGTGATCGCGATCGAGCACGACCGCGAGATCCTGATGCTCGACGACGACCTGGTGCGGGTCGCCCGCGAGCGCACCCGGGACGCGGGGCTCCAGCACAACGTGGCGCGGGAGCACTTCGAGGGGCACATCCTCAACACGCTCACCGAGCTGTACGCCGAGCGCGTCGGCACCGACCCGTACGACGGCGGCAGCCTCCTCGACGCGAGCGACATCACCCAGATCCGTGACGAGATCGCCGAGAACCCCGAGGTGTGGGCGGCCATCGACCAGTTGTGGCCGCGGCTGACCCCGCAGCGACTGCTCGCCGACTTCCTCGCCGACCCCGTCGGCTACCTCCCCGACGAGGACGCGGCCGCGATCCGCCGGCCCGTGACCCGGGCGTGGACGGTGGCGGACGTACCGCTGCTCGACGAGGCGGCGGAACTGCTCGGCGAGGACGACCGGGTGAAGCGGGCGCTGGCCGACCGGGAGCGGGAGACGCAGGTCGCCTATGCGCAGGGCGTGCTGGACGTCTCGTACGCCTCGCGCACCTACGAGTTCGAGGACAAGGACGAGGAGGACTCCGAGGTCCTGTCCGCGCACGACATCATCGACGCCGAGCGGTTCGCCGAGCGGCACGAGGAGGACGACCACCGCAGCGCCGCCGAGCGCGCGGCGGCCGACCGGACCTGGGCGTTCGGGCACATCATCGTCGACGAGGCGCAGGAGCTGTCGCCGATGGCGTGGCGGCTGCTGATGCGGCGCAGCCCGACCCGCTCGATGACCCTGGTCGGCGACCCGGCCCAGACGGCCGAGGCGGCGGGCGTCGGCTCATGGCGGAAGATCCTCCAGCCGTATGTCGAGGACCGCTGGGAGCACACCCGTCTCGGCGTCAACTACCGCACGCCCGCCGAGATCATGGACCTCGCCGCGGCGGTCGTCCGGGCGGAGAACCCGGACTTCGAACCGCCGAGTTCCGTACGGTCCACCGGTGTACGTCCCTGGGTGCGCGCCACCGACGACCTGCCCGGCGCGGTCGCGAAGGCCGTCGAGGAGCTCACCCCGGCCGAGGGCCGGCTCGCGGTCATCGCGCCGCGCCATCTGCACCGCAGGCTGGCGGCGCAGCTGGACGGCGTCACGGCGGACACCGAGCCCGACCTGACGCGCGGCGTCGTACTCCTCGACCCCCGCCAGTCCAAGGGCCTGGAGTTCGACTCGGTGCTGGTGGTGGAGCCGGGGCTGTACGGCACGAGCGACTTGTACGTGGCGCTGACGCGGGCGACGCAGCGGTTGGGGGTGCTGCATACGGGGCGCTTGCCGAAGGCGCTGACCACGGCCTGAAACTGGTCTCGCCCCCGCCGCCCCTACCCGTCCCATCCCCAGGGGCTGCCGCCCCTTCGACCCCGCTCCCAGGGGGCTCCGCCCCCTGGACC
>NZ_JBHYJA010000054.1:60435-73582 GCF_042740355.1 Streptomyces sp. NPDC059010 | reverse complement strand
TTATTGTGTGTGCGTCACACATAGTTTTTTCGTGCGCGGTCGACACCCACCCCCCCCGCCCCCCGGGGGACTGCGCGACCAGCCACAACGGCCCCGCAGTCCCCCACACACCGCAACCACCCTCACTCGACGGCTGTCACGGTCCCCGCCCCCACGGTCCTGCCACCCTCACGAATGGCGAACCCGAGCCCCGGCTCCAAAGGCACCTCACGCCCCAGCTCAACGGTCATCGCGACCGTCTCCCCGGGCCGCGCGACAGCCACCTCACCTAGGTCGATGTCCCCCACCACATCCGCCGTACGAATGTAGAACTGAGGCCGATACCCACTGGAAACCGGCGTCGAACGACCGCCCTCACGCGTCGACAGCACATACACCTGCGCGGAGAACCGGCGCTTCGGCACCACACTCCCCGGTGCCGCGACCACATGCCCCCGCCGGACGGCGTCCCGCGGAACGCCGCGCAGCAGCAGCGCCACGTTGTCCCCGGCCTGCGCCTCGTCCATCGGCTTGCCGAAGGTCTCCAGACCGGTGACCACGGTCTCGACCTCGGCCCCGAGCACTTCGACCCGGTCACCCACCCGCACGGTGCCCCTTTCCACGGCCCCGGTGACGACGGTCCCCCGGCCGGTGATCGTGAGCACGTTCTCCACGGGCAGCAGGAACGGCGCGTCCACATACCGCTCCGGCATCGGAACGTAGGTGTCCACCGCGTCGAGCAGCGCCTCGATGGACGCCGTCCACTGGGGGTCCCCCTCCAGCGCCTTCAGCCCCGAGACCCGTACGACGGGCGCGGCGTCGCCGCCGTAGCCGTGCTCGGTGAGCAGGTCGCGGACCTCCAGCTCGACGAGGTCGATGAGCTCCTCGTCGCCCGCGTCGGCCTTGTTGAGGGCGACGACGATGTGGTCGACGCCCACCTGCCGGGCGAGCAGGACGTGTTCGGCGGTCTGCGGCATGATCCCGTCGAGCGCGGAGACGACGAGGATCGCCCCGTCGAGCTGCGCGGCGCCGGTGACCATGTTCTTGACGTAGTCGGCGTGGCCGGGCATGTCGACGTGCGCGTAGTGGCGGGTGTCGGTCTCGTACTCGACGTGCGCGATGTTGATGGTGATGCCGCGCGCGGCCTCCTCCGGCGCCCGGTCGATGCGGTCGAAGGGCACGAACGTGCCGGACCCGCGCTCGGCGAGCACCTTGGTGATGGCGGCGGTCAACGTGGTCTTGCCGTGGTCGACATGACCCATGGTGCCGATGTTCAGATGCGGTTTGGTGCGCACGTATGCCGTCTTGGACATGGCTGTACCTCGAAGTCTCTACAGAATTCTCTGTGCCGGAGAGGGGGACCCCAAGGACTTGCCGACCCTCCCCCTGCGGGGTCCGCCGGACTTTCCGGAGAGGGTCAGCTTCGGGCGCCGTCGATTGCGGCCAGGAAGACCGGAACGGCAGCCTTCGGAGCATCCGCGACTGCGGATGCTGCGAGGACGAAGGCGTGCCGGAACATGACGTCGATCATCGTCGACGCCTTGCCCGACGTCGAATGGTTTTTCGCGGTAGGGGACTTCAGGCGCCGATGTTCTTCAGCGCCTCCCGCACCGACAGCGGCGCGAACCTTCCCCGTTCCCGCGCCAGGAAGTCCCGTACGGCGTCCGGGTCGGTCTTGGCGTACTCGCGCAGGCACCAGCCGATGGCCTTGCGGATGAAGAAGTCGGGGTGGCCGGACTGGCGCAGGCAGTAGGTGAAGAGGCGTTCGGTGTCGGTCTGTTCCTTGTAGCGCAGCTGGTGGAGCAGTGCCGTGCGGGCGACCCACAGGTCGTCGTCCACGCTCCAGGCGTCCATGTCCGCGGCGAGCTTCGGATCGGCGGCGACGAGTGCGCCGACGACGTGGGCGGCGAGCAGGTCGACGGTGTCCCACCAGGAGACGGTGGTGATCAGGCGCCGGACCACCGGCAGGAAGGCGGAGGAGCAGCGCGCCACGTGCCGGCGCAGATAGTCGACGGCGAAGTAGTGGTACTCGCGCTCGGGCAGCTGCCAGCAGCGCAGGGCGATGGCGGTGCAGTCGGTCTCGTCGGGGCGGGGTGTGCCCTGGACGACGGCACGGGACAGGGCGCGGCGGGCCGGGGTCGTGAGGCCCAGGAAAGGGGCCGCGTCCTTCATGTACGCCCGCATGGACACGGCACGTCCGGGGTCGGCCGCCGGGCCGTAGGCGGCGGTGAGCCGCTCCAGTACGGTGTCGGCCAGGGCACTGCGCGGAACTTCCAGTGTTCCCGTACCTGTGACGCCCATGAGACGAACCATACGGCGATCACACATCTTCGTCGGTTACTGTCGCCGAATGCTCGATGCCACCACCCGCTCTGGGGGCACCGCAACGGCCTCTTCGGGGGCCGCCGCCACGGAGCTCACCGTCCCCGCGCCCGTTGCGGCGCCCGTCCCGGCGACTTTTGCCGTGCGCTGCACGAGAGTGCTGCTCTCGCCGTGGTCGCGGCTGTCCCTGCTGCTGGTCCTGCTCGCGGCGGGCGCGACGTCCGTGCTGCTCTTCGAGCCGCACAGGCTCCTGGCCCACGGCTGGCCACCCCACGTCGCCGGCCCGGCCGCGGTGGTGCTGTTCGCCGTGGCGTACGGGCTGGTCACGGTGGCGTTCGTGCCGCGGCCGCTGCTGAACCTCGCGGCGGGCGCGCTCTTCGGCTCGGCGCTGGGCATGGGCGCCGCCATGGCCGGCACCGTGATCGGCGCCGCGATCTCGTTCGCGCTCGGCCGGATGCTCGGCCAGGACGCGCTGCGCCCGCTGCTGCGCGGGCGGCTGCTCAAGGCGGCGGACAGGCAGTTCAGCAAGCACGGTTTCCGGTCGATGCTGGCGGTGCGGCTGTTCCCGGGGGTGCCGTTCTGGGCCGCGAACTACGCCGCCGCCGTCTCCCGCATGGGTTACGTCCCCTTTCTGCTCGCCACGGCGCTCGGGTCGATCCCCAACATCGGCGCCTATGTCGTCGCCGGGGCCCGGGCCTCGCAGCCGACGTCCCCGGTGTTCCTGATCGCGGTGGCCGCGATCGCGCTGCCGGCTCTGGCGGGCGCGGTGGTGGCCTGGCGCAAACGCCACCACCTGCGCCGCGCCTGAGCCGGTCGAACCGGGACGGCCTTCGGACCGGCTCAGTGACCGGCGTACAGGCCGACGTTCAGGCCGACGTTCAGGCCGACGTTCAGGGCGGTTCTCAGACCGTCTCGATGATCATCGCGTTGGCGAGGCCGCCCGCCTCGCACATCGTCTGCAGCGCATAGCGGGCGCCGCGCTCGCGCAGGGCGTGGACCAGGGTCGTCGTCAGCCGGGTGCCGCTCGCGCCCAGCGGATGGCCGAGGGCGATCGCGCCGCCGTGCACATTGACCTTGGCGAGGTCGGCGCCGGTCTCCTGCTGCCAGGCCAGGACGACGCTGGAGAATGCCTCGTTGACCTCGAAGAGATCGATGTCGTCGAGGGACAGGTTCGCCCGGCGCAGCACCTTCTCCGTCGCCGGGATCACTCCGGTGAGCATGAGGATCGGGTCGGAACCGGTCACGGCGAAGCTGTGCAGCCGGGCGAGGGGGCGCAGGCCCAGACGGGCCGCGGTCTCGCCGGAGGTGATGAGGACGGCGGAGGCGCCGTCGTTGACGGGGCTGGCGTTGCCCGCGGTGACGTTCCACTCGATCTGCGGGAAACGCTCCGCGAACGCCGGGTCGTAGTACGCGGGCTTGAGGCCGGCCAGGATCTCGGGGGTGCTGCCGGGACGTACGCACTCGTCGCGCGAGACACCCTCCAGGGGCGCGACCTCGGCGTCGAAGAGGCCCTTGTCCCAGGCGGCGGCCGCCTTGCGGTGCGAGGAGACGGCGAACGCGTCCATCTGCTCGCGCGTGATCGACCACTTGGCGGCGATCAGCTCGGCGCTGACGCCCTGCGGCACGAGCCCCTCCGGGTAGCGCTCGGCGACGCCGGGGCCGAAGGGGTCCTTGCCGGGCGGCACGTTCGACCACATCGGGACCCGGCTCATCGACTCCACGCCACAGGCGACGACCAGGTCGTACGCGCCCGAGACGACCCCCTGGGCGGCGAAGTGCACGGCCTGCTGGGAGGAGCCGCACTGGCGGTCCACGGTGGTCGCGGGCACCGTCTCCGGGAAGCCCGCCGACAGGGCGGCGTAGCGGGTGGTGTTCATGGCCTGCTCGCCGACCTGGTCGACGGTGCCGCCGATGACGTCGTCGATCAGCGCCGGGTCGACGCCCGAGCGCTCGACGAGGGTGCGCAGGGTGTGGGCGAGGAGTTCGACGGGATGGACGTGCGCCAGGGCGCCGTTCGGCTTGCCCTTGCCTATGGGGGTGCGTACGGCTTCGACGATGACTGCGTCACGCATGGTGCGGGCCTCCTTGGCCGCCGGCGGTGACCGGCACTGCGGCCGGTGTGGCGACCGGCTCGATTACCGGTGAGTAGGAAATCCAAACTCACCATAGCCCGCAGGGTTGGAAAATCAAACCCAATAAGTTGGAAAGTCGAACCCTCCCCTAGACTGAGCGCCATGGCCGCCACCAAAGACCCGCGCCCCTGCTCCATCGCCGACGCCCTGGCACTCGTCGGCGAGAAGTACTCCCTGCTCGTCCTGCGCGAGGTGTGCCTGGGCAACGGCCGCTTCGACCAGCTCGTCCGCAACATCGGCGCCCCGCGCGACATCCTGGCCACCCGGCTGCGCCGCCTCGTCGACGCCGGAATCCTGGCCAAGCACACCTACAGCGAGCGCCCGCAGCGGTTCGAGTACCGGCCCACGCAGGCCGGCCTTGAGCTGGAGCCGGTGCTGATGACCCTCATGGCGTGGGGAGACCGCCACCTACGGGGGGACGGCGACCGCCCCATGGTGATCGAGCACGTCTGCGGCAACGAACTGGTCCCGGTCGTCACCTGCCGGGCCTGCGGCGACGCGGTACACCACGAGGACCTCAAGGCCCACCCCCAGGCACCCGGCTGGTCGGTGGCGGGGCCGACGGCGGCCTGACCGACACGGCGGCCAGGCCCGCGCGGGTCCGCAGGCCCGCGCTCACCAGGGATGCGTCTCCAGATACACGGCAAGCGCTTTCGGTCCGCAGCAACGCAAGCCGCGGCCCCGCCGCAGGTCAACACCGATATGACGGGGCCCGGCGGGCTCCCGCCCCAGCCCCCTGTGCCGGAGCCGTCATCGCGGGACGCTACGCTGCCCCTCGACACTCGCGATCACTGCGCCGCCGACGCGGTGTCCTGTCGCTCCTTGCCACCATCAGCACTTGGACTCCCTACCTTCATGTCTTGGTTCGAATCACTCATCCTCGGACTCGTCCAGGGACTGACCGAGTTCCTCCCCGTGTCCTCCAGCGCGCATCTGCGGCTGACCGCGGCGTTCTCGGGCTGGGAGGACCCCGGCGCGGCCTTCACGGCGATCACCCAGATCGGCACGGAGCTCGCGGTGCTGATCTACTTCCGCAAGGACATCGGGCGGATCATCTCGGCGTGGCTGCGGTCGCTGACCAGCAAGGAGATGCGGCAGGACCACGACGCGCAGATGGGCTGGCTGGTGATCGTCGGCTCGATCCCGATCGGCGTGCTCGGTCTGACGTTCAAGGACCAGATCGAGGGCCCCTTCCGTGATCTGCGCATCACGGCGACGATGCTGATCGTCGTGGGCATCATCATCGGCGTCGCCGACCGGCTGGCGGCCCGTGACGAGTCGGGCGGCCGGCACCGCGCAGCCAAGCAGCGCAAGGGGCTTGAGGACCTGAACGCGCGCGACGGCCTCATCTACGGCATGTGCCAGGCCATGGCCCTCGTCCCCGGAGTCTCCCGCTCCGGCGCCACCATCAGCGGCGGCCTCTTCATGGGCTACAACCGTGAGGCCGCGGCCCGCTACTCCTTCCTCCTCGCGATCCCGGCCGTGCTCGCCTCCGGCCTCTTCGAGCTCAAGGACGCGATGGAGAGCGACCATGTCTCCTGGGGCCCGACGATCTTCGCCACGGTGATCGCCTTCGCGACGGGTTACGCGGTCATCGCCTGGTTCATGAAGTTCATCTCGACCAAGAGCTTCATGCCGTTCGTCTGGTACCGCATCGCACTCGGCATCGTCATCATCGCCCTGGTGACCGCGGGCGTCCTGAGCCCGCACGCCGCGGAATCGGCGGGCTGACGAGCCGAGTTGGGGAGCGGCCGGGCAGCCGGTTTCATTGACCCACGAGTCAGTACGAGGGCCCCGTCCGGAAATCCGTGACCAATCACATACGTTCTGTGTAGCCGTCCGGTAGCGCGCTGTCAGTCCTTGCCCCTAGGCTTGTCCGCATGTCCCCCCTTTCCTTAGGCCCTGGTTCCGTGCGGTCTGCTGCCGAAGTGAACGAGGAGATACGCGCCCTGTGGCTGCGCGCGGGCGGCTCCCTGTCGACTCAGGAGCGCGCGGAGTACGAGCTGCTGGTCGTCGAGTGGGCGGCCGCGATCCGCAGTGCGGTCATCGAGGCGGCTTGACGATCGAGGCGGCCTGAAGCGTCCCTAGGCCCGCAGATGACCGAGGACGTCGTCCTCCAGCGGAACGGGCCGCTCCCGCGGCAACAACTCGGCCGCACGCCCCAGTTCACCCGCACGCACGCACGCGTGGATCTCCCGCGCGAGCGGCGTCACGTCCTCGATGCCGACGATCCACTCGTCCGCGTACCGCGCCGTCGCCTCACCCGCGAGCCCCAGTTGCAGCGAGCGGTACGGCAGGGCGTCGAGATGCAGATCCCGCTCCGGATCCCACTGCACACGCGCGGGCGCCGCCCTCAACTGCCGCTTCCAGGCCTGCCGGTCACCGTGCAGCTCGGGGACGTAGTGCGAGAGGCACGCGTGCCGTAGCGCCCAGACCAGGCCCTCCCGCCTGATCTCGACGGCGAGGACGGTCTCCTGACTCTCCTTCATGGCCCAGCCGCAGCGGTACATCATCCACAGGAACGACGGCTTGATCCAGGTCATCCGGTCGCGGCTCCAGGACGGCGGAAAGCGGCCGTCACGGGCGGCGGCCAGGCCGATCCCGGGCTGGTACGCCTGGTAGACCGTCACCGTGGACTCGGTGTGCTGTGCGCGGATGCGGAACCTCGGTTCCTGCTGGACGTGCGGGTCGTTCTTTTTGTACTGCTCGTTCTGTTCGTACTGCTCGTTCTGCTCGTTCACGCAGGACAGCCTCGCCGCCTTCTCCCCCCGGCATCCACCGAATATCGCTGCACGCCCTCTTGGCTCCGCCCACCTCATGGTCAACACTGAGCCGATGACGCAGCGTGTGGAACTCGCCACCCTGAGGGACCGGCTGGCGGTCGACGAAGTGATCACCGATTACGCGGTGGCCGTGGACGACGCGGACTGGCCGGCGTACCGGAGTCTGTTCACGTCCGACGGTCGCGCGGACTACCGCTCGGCCGGCGGTATCGAGGGAGACGCCGGAAGTGTCGCCGCGTGGCTCGCGGAGAGCATGCGGCTGTTCTCGATGCGGCAGCATCTCATCGTCAACCGCCGGGTGCGCTTCGGGACCCTGGAGCAGGACACCGGCGACACGGCCAGGGTCCAGGCCGACTACGTCAATCCGATGCGGTTCGCCGAGAACGGCGAGCACACCTCCGCCCCCGACTTCGTGTGCGGCGGCCGCTACTCCTTCGGGCTGCTGCGGACGTACGACGGCTGGCGGCTGCGCGAGGTGGTCGTACAGGAGAAATGGCGCCGTCTGCCCGAACGGACCGCACCGGCGGTGATCGACTGAGCGGGCGTCCACTGTCCCACTGTCAGTGCCTGCGAGCACACTGGAAGGACCACGGGTAGGGAGACGCCGCATGAAGACGATCAGCCACTGGCTCGCTTCGCCGTGGCGGCGTTCGACCGTAGCCGTTCTGGCCGGTGCGCTGCCCGTGCTCGCCTTCCCCGAGCCGTCGCTGTGGTGGTTCGCGTATGTCGCCCTGGTCCCGTGGATCGCGCTGCTGCGCACCTCGCCGACCGGGAGGCGGGCCCTATACGACGGCTGGTGGGGCGGGTTCGGCTTCATGCTGGCGATGCACCACTGGCTGCTGCCGAACCTGCATGTGTTCACGTTCGTCATCGCCGCCCTGCTCGGCGCGCTGTGGGCCCCCTGGGGCTGGCTGGTCCGTCGCTTCCTGGGCCCGCCGAGACCCTCCGTCGGCCGAGTGGCGGCGGCGCTCGTCGTCCTGCCGTCCGGTTGGCTGATGGTCGAGCTCGTCCGCTCCTGGCAGGGGCTCGGCGGGCCGTGGGGCGTGCTGGGCTCCAGTCAGTGGGAGGTGGAGCCCGCGCTGCGGATCGCCTCGGTGGGCGGGGTGTGGCTGATCAGCTTCCTGGTGGTGGCCGTCAATGTCGCGGTCGCCGTGCTGGTGGCGGTGCGCAGCTCCCGGGCACCCGCCGTGGCCGGTCTGCTCGCCACGGCCGTCGCCGGCTCGGCGGTCTGGGTGTGGTCCCCGCGCCCCGACGTCCATGACCGGGTCCGGATCGCCGTAGTACAGCCCGGTGTGATCGAGGGCGCCGACGCCGGCAAGGCCGACCGGCGATTCGACCGGGAGGAGCAGCTCACGCGCGAGCTGGCCGGTCAGAGCGTCGACCTGGTCGTCTGGGGCGAGAGCAGCGTCGGCTTCGACCTGGACGACCGGCCCGACTTCGCGCGCCGGCTCGCGGCGCTCTCGCGCGAGACGGGGGCGGACATCCTGGTCAACGTGGACGCGCGGCGCTCCGACAAGCCGGGCATCTATAAGAGCTCGATCCTGATCGGCCCGGACGGCCCGACCGGCGCCCGCTACGACAAGATGCGGCTGGTCCCCTTCGGGGAGTACATACCGATGCGCTCGATGCTGGGCTGGGCGACCTCCGTGGGCAAGGCGGCAGCCGAGGACCGCAGGCAGGGCACGCGGCAGGTCGTCATGGACGCCGGGCACGGACTGCGCATCGGCCCGATGGTCTGCTTCGAGTCGGCGTTCTCCGACATGAGCCGCAATCTCGCGGACGACGGCGCCGAGGTCCTCATCGCCCAGTCGGCGACATCGACGTTCCAGCAGAGCTGGGCGCCGGAGCAGCACGCGTCGCTGGCCGCGCTGCGGGCCGCCGAGACGGGCCGGCCGATGGTGCACGCGACACTGACCGGCGTCTCGGCCGTGTACGGCCCGAGCGGGGAGCGCATCGGCTCGTGGCTGGGTACGAGCGCGAGCACGAGCACGGTCTACGAGGTGCCGCTGGCCGGTGGCACCACGCCGTATGTCCGCTTCGGCGAGTGGCCGGTGTACGCGGCGCTGCTGATCATGGCGGCCTGGGGCGTGAGCGAGGGCGTCCGGACCCTGCGACCGCGGTTCAGGCGGCCCGCTCCTGAACCGCGCGTACGACCCGCTCGCACAGCTCATGGGTCGCCAGCGCGTCCCGGGCGCTGAGCACCTTCCCTGCCCGCACGGCGTCGAGGAAGGCGAGCACCGCCTGCTCGATGCCGCGCTGCCGGGCCACCGGCACCCAGTCCCCGCGGCGCCGCACGGTCGGCTGGCCCTTGTGGTCGATGACCTCGGCGAGGTTGAGGACCTGCCGCTTGGTGTCCTGCCCGGACACCTCCAGGATCTCCTCGGCCGAGCCGCTGAGCCGGTTCATCACACCGAGCGCGGTGAAGCCGTCCCCGGCGAGCTGCAGCACGACGTGGTGCAGCAGCCCGCCCTCGACGCGAGCGCGCACGGTGACGTCGTCGACCGGGCCCGGCGCCAGGAAGCGCAGGGTGTCCACGACGTGGATGAAGTCGTCCAGGATCATCGAGCGCGGTTCCTCCGGCAGCCCGATCCGGTTCTTCTGCATGAGGATCAGCTCGCGCGGATGGTCGGCGCACTGTGCGTAGCCGGGGGCGTAACGCCGGTTGAAGCCGACGGCGAGGCTCACGTCCCGCCGCTCGGCGAGCGCCACCAGCCGCTCGGACTCGTCGAGTCGATAGGCGAGCGGCTTGTCGACGTACGTCGGTACGCCCGCCTCCAGCAGCCGGGTCACGATCTCCGGGTGCGCGACGGTGGGCGCGTGCACGAAGGCGGCGTCGAGGCCCTGGGCGAGGAGCGAGTCGAGGCTCTCGTGCCGCTGCCCGGCCGGAAGATGGAGGCCGTCGGCGACCCGGGCGAGCGTCGCGGGCGTACGCGTCTGCAGATGCAGTTCGACCCCCGGCTGCCCGCCCAGCACCGGCAGGTACGCCTTCTGCGCGATGTCACCGAGTCCGATGCAGCCGACCTTCACGGGGTTGTCTCCTCTAGCGGTTGCCGGCCGGTCCACCGGTTGCCTGCCGGGTCTTCCGGGCAGCATACGGCGACCGCGGGGGCCGCCGGTCGGCGAAGTTCTCGAACCCCCGCAGGAACAGCGGCGGCCCGGCCCTGGACTGCACGGCGAACGCCGCGTTCCGCACGGCGATGCCGGTGCGACCGGTCCTCATGTTCAGCCGGGCGACCTTGACGGCCTGGAAGGCGATGGCGGTCGTACGCGGGAGGCAGGGCTGCCGTGCAGACGGCCAGGTCGTCGCTGGGGCAGGGTGGCGACCTCCTCCCGAGAGAAGATCGGGATCAGATCCAACTACAGAAGTAGTGCAACAGTGGGCCGACTCTACTACGCCCGTAGTGTGCCGGGTAGGTTGATCTCCATGCCCGTACGCACCGCCGGCGGCTCCCGTGCCGATCTCGTCGCCGACACCGCCCTCACCCTGCTCGCCGATCGCGGAATGCGCGGGCTCACACACCGGGCCGTCGACGAGACGGCCGGGCTCCCCCCGGGCTCCACGTCGAACGTCGCCCGCACCCGGCAGGCGCTGCTGGAACTGACGGTGCGGCGGCTCGCCGACCGCGAGGCACGCGTCCTGACGCTGGAGGAGATGCCGGACCCACGCGGCGGCCTCGACTCGCTGGTGAACGGCCTGGCCCTGGCGACGCACCGCGCCCTGACCAGCGGCCGCGAACTCACCCTCGCCCGCTACGAACTGGCTCTGGAGGCCACGCGCCGCCCCGAGCTGCGCACCTACTTCGACGCCAAGGGCGGGCGCTTCCGCGACCAGCTCACCGCCCTGGTCACCGCGCTGGGATCGACCGACCCGGCCCGGCACGTGCTGTCCCTGGTCGCCTGGGCGGACGGGCTGATGTTCAGCTGTGTGGCCGGGTCCTACAGCACCGAAGTGCCCAGCCTGGACGAAGTCCGCGCGGGGCTGCGCGAGTTACTCGCCGGGATGTCCGGTCCGGGCGAGCCCGGGGGCAGCGAAAACCCCTCGTGATCCGGCACCCGTTGAGCGAGGATGCGGGCATGACGACAGAACGCCGAGAGCCCGCCACCACCGCCGACGAACGCACGATGCTGGAGGGCTGGCTGGACTACCACCGCCAGACCCTCGCCTGGAAGTGCGAGGGCCTGACCGACGCCCAGCTCAGGACCGCCTCCGTGGAGCCGTCCGAGCTGAGCCTGATGGGGCTGGTGCGGCACATGGCGGAGGTGGAGCGGGGCTGGTTCCGCAAGGTGCTCACGGCCGAGGACGCCGGCCCGATCTACTACACCGACGAGGACCAGGACGGTGAGTTCCACCTCTCGGAGTCGGACACCTGGGCGGAGGCGTACGCCACCTGGCAGTCCGAGATCGAGACCGCGCGGCGCAACGCGGCCCGCTTCGGCCTCGACGACCTCTCCGAGGGCAAGAGCCGGCGGACCGGCGAGCAGTTCAACCTGCGCTGGATCTACACCCACATGATCGAGGAGTACGCCCGCCACAACGGCCACGCCGACCTGGTCCGCGAGCGTCTCGACGGCGCGACGGGCGACTGACGTCAGCCGGGACGGAAGCGCGCCGCCCGTACGGGGTCAGAGATCACCCGTGCGGATCAACCTATCGTCGTCCTGGGTCCCAACGGCCGCCGGAACCACCAGAGTTGCGCGCGTGCATCGAACGACGACCACCGCAACGCTCCTGGTCACCGTGGCCGTCTCGGCCCTCTCCGGCTGTACGACGGTCCAGCAGTCGGCGGTACCCGTCCCACCGCCGCCGACACCGTCCCAGCCGTCGGCGCCCCGGGCGGACGGGCCGACGGAACAGCCGGTCGTCCAGGCACCGGCGCGCGAGGCCCTGACGCTCATCGGCCCGTCCCGCCGCCCGCAGCCCACGCCGTCCGCCGCGCTCTCCAGGTCCGCCGCCGCACCGGCGCCCCAGCCTCCGGCGCCGCACACCCACCCGCACGGCCGTCCCGAGCACCACGCACCCCGCCGTCCCTCCGTCGACGCCCCGAAGCGACCGCCGGTGAAGGCCCCCGACGTACCGGAGCCGGTCGGCCGCGCGGAAGCCCCGAAGCACGGGGACGTCTGCACGATGGGCAGGAAGTACGGCGGCTGGAAGACGGACAGCCCGGAGTCGACGATCTGCGACCAGACGTACGGCCAGTGAGAGGCAGGGGCGGCAGCGCCGCCGGGCCGGCGTCGGCGCGCGGCCTCGTCGGCCCGGCTCAGCCGCGGTCGGCGGGCGAGCCGAGAGCCGGTCCCGACTCCTAGGGCCCCTCCCCCAACCACCCCTCCAGCCGCCGCATCTCCGCCCGCACCCCGTCCCCGTAACCGTCGTCCCCCAACACCCCCGCCGCGCCCCGAGCCCGGCTCAGATGCACCCGCGCGGCCTCCATGCGGTCGAGCTTCACATAGTCGGCGGCGAGATTCAGATGCAGCGAGGGATACAGGGCCCGTACGGCAAGCCCGCCCCCGGCGCCCTCCGCCTCGGTCAGTGCCCGCAGATCCCACGCCAGCTCGTCCGAGGGGTCGTCCTGGGTGTCCGCGAGGTAGTGGGCCAGTGTGCAGCGGTGCAGTGGGTCGCCGTCCTCGCCGAGCTCCGTCCACAGGTCCAGCAGCCGGCGCCGGGCCTCCTCGCGGTCGCCCGCGTGATGGAGGATGACGACCTGCCCGATCCGGGTCAGCACCGCATCGGGCGCCGCCTGCTCCTGTTGCTCCGCCACCGCGTCCTCCGGGCTCGTCGGATGATCTCTCCGACGCTAACGGCCCCCACCGGCGATCCGGGGCAGGCGGCTCCGTACGGCAGCGGGCCGGGGGCGCGCCCGCGCGGCCCCCCGGCGGGGGCGCCGCGGGGCCGGGATGGGCCCACCCACACCACGAGGGCCCCACCCGGCCCCC